>CANMAT010000746.1 GCA_947494865.1 Deltaproteobacteria bacterium | reverse complement strand
TGATGGAGATGGTGGCCATGCTGGCGCACGAGAAGGGCCTCAACCTCGTGTGCGAGATCGCGCCCAACCTGCCCACGGACCTTGTCGGCGACCCCACGCGGCTGCGCCAGGTGCTGCTCAACCTCGTGGGCAACGCGATCAAGTTCACCGAGGTCGGCGGCGTGTCGCTGCGCATCACCGCGGACGGCGACTCGTCCGTGCCGACGGCGCTGCGGTTCACCGTTGTGGACACGGGCATCGGCATCTCGCGCGAGAAGCTGGGCCGCGTCTTCGAGCGCTTCACGCAGGCCGACTCGTCGACCACGCGGCGCTTCGGGGGGTCGGGCCTGGGGCTCACCATCTCGAAGCGCCTCGTCGAGCTCATGGGCGGGCGCATCTGGGTCGAGAGCGGCGTCGGCGAGGGGAGCGTGTTCGCCTTCGCCGTGCCCTTCGAGATCTGGGCGGGCGCGCCGCGCGGGGCGGCCGTACCGACGCGCGTGGGCCTCGAGTCGCCGCTGCCTCCGCTGCGCATTCTGCTGGCCGAAGACTCGCCCGACAACTGCACCATCGCCATGGCCTACCTGGAAGGCACCCCGTACAGCGTCGACATCGCTGAGACCGGCGCCGTCGCTTGCAAGATGTTCGCGGCGGGGCGCTACGACCTGGTGCTCATGGACCGGCAGATGCCCGTGATGGACGGGCTCACCGCGACGCGCACCATCCGCGCGTGGGAGCAGGCCAACGATCGCTCCCCGACGCCCATCATCGCGCTCACCGCGTCGGCGCTGAAGGGCGACCGCGAGATGTGCCTCGCGGCGGGGTGCACCGCCTTCCTCACCAAGCCCATCAAGCAAGAGGTGCTTTTGCAGGCGATCAGGGAGAACTCCGCGGTGGCGCATCGCCCCGCGCCGGAGCCCAGCGTCGCGATGACGTCTCCGACGCTGGCCGCGCAGATCCCCGCGTTTCTCGAGAACCGTCGGCGCGACGTCGTCACGATGCTCGACGCCCTATCGCGCGGCGACCTCGAGACCGTGGGGCGCCTGGGGCACAACATGCGTGGCGCCGGGGCGAGCTTCGGCTTCCAGACCGTCACGGACATCGGCGCCGGTCTGGAGCGCGAGGCCGTGCGCGGCGACGTCGATGCCGTGCGCACGTGGGTGCGCGAGCTGTCGACGCACCTGGGGCTCGTCGCGGCGGAGACCGCGATCGCGGCGGTGGGCGGCCCGCGGCGGGTTGTCATCGTCGAGGACAACCACGACATGAGCACCATCCTGTGCGCGCTGCTCGAGCAGGGCGGCCACGCGGTGACGACGGCGTGCGACGGCGCCGAGGGGCTGGAGCGCATCCTCGCGGCGCGGCCCGACGTGGCCATCGTCGACATCGGGCTGCGCGGCATGGACGGCTACGAGCTCGCGCAGCGGGTGCGGGCGGCGCTCGGGAGCGCGCTGGTGCTCGTGGCGATGACCGGGCACGGGCGCGAGAGCGACCGGCTCAACGCGCTCGCGGCGGGCTTCGACGCGCACATGACGAAGCCCGTCGACATCGAGCTGGTCGAGCGGATGCTCGCGGCGTGCGGGCCCTACGGGGGCGCCGGGCTCGACGGCGTGGCGGACCTCACGCCGACGGTCGGAGCGCGCGCGTAGGGGATGCGCCAGCGGGCGCTCCGATGCGGTACGTCGGGGCGATGAGCGCGTGGCCGCGCGCGAGGCGCGCGACCCTACGCGAAGCGATCACGGAAGTGCGCCTGCGCGGGCATCGGTGCGGGGGGCCATCGGAGGCCCCGGTCATGAGCCGGAGTTCTCTCCGCGGGAGCCTACCGAGGGGGAGGCGAGACGTAGGGGTCCGGCGTGTCGGCGCATACCAGCCCCGCGAAGGTCCCGTCGAAGTGAAAGTCGGCCTCGCGGGCGTCGCCCTCGGCGCGCGCGGGGCCTTCGTAGAGGGCTCCTCGCAGCGCTCCGCCCGCCTCGGTCGCGACGGCGTCGAAGCGCACCCACGCCGCCGAGGCGTTGTCGAAGCCGTACCCGGGCTTGACGGGCATCGCGACGCCGGTCTGCGCGGCGATCCCGTCGCCGCCCCACGGGGAGACCAGCACGAAGGGCCGCGTGTGCGCGAGCTCGTGGCGGCGCTCGCAGGTCACCCCCGCTTCTTCGAAGAGATACAGCCGTCGAAGGAAGCGCGCACCGTCCGCGGCGGCGCCGAGCACCGCGAGCGTCGACCCTGCGGTGTAGGCCCGCGCGTCGAAGCGCCCGGCCACCGGGCCCGCGCGCACCGACGCCGGCGCGGTGCCGTCGTAGTTCGTCGCGACGGAGGCGATCGCGACGTCGAAGTCTCCCTCGCAGGCGACGTCGTGCGAGCTCGTGGCCACGGAGCCGAAGTCCGCGGTGTCACGGCCGACGAGGGCCCCGGTGATCCGCGCGCCGACCACGCGGCGCAGCGGAGCGATGCGGACGCTGGCGCGGTACGCGGGGATCTCGTGGGTGCGATCTTCGTTCGCCAGGCGCACCAGCACCGCGAGCGGCACCGCGGCCCCCGCGAAGTAACCTCGCGACGGCCCCGCAGGCAGCTCCAGCCGGAGCGCGTTGCCCGCGGGCTCCTGGTCGGCGACGAGGGGCCGGTCGCACAGCTCGATCACCAGGGTGTCGAAGTAGCCGATGGAGGCGCGGGCGTAGGGCAGCGCGATGGCGCGCCCGTCTACGCGCAGCGCGAGCGGTCGATGTTCCCTCGGCACCGCGACGCGCGACGAGCCCTGCGGCGTGCGCTGCACCGCGACCCGATCACGACAGCCGCCGAGGGTCACGAACGCGCACGCCACGGACATCGCGACGGCTGCACGTAGCGCCATGGGACGCCCCTTCGCGAGCCCCGACACCGATCCCCATCGCACGGCAGGCGGCGGCTGTGGATGGCGAGGTAGCGCACCGACGTTGGCAGATTCCCCGTTGTGCGAAGGGAACTCGCCCTCCCCCGACGCACGTTCGCACCGCCTCTGCGTCACTCTCCGACGCTACCACCCGCGCGAGGGCCGTGGGCGCGCGCAGCGCCTCGACGGCGCGGACGGCGCCGCGGCGGTGGTTGCGTCGCGATGCGTGCGAGCGCTACGCCCGCGCGGTGTACACCCACGCCGCCGCCGGGAGCGACACGCCCGCGTCGGTGAGGTGCGCCGCGAAGGCCGCCCGGACGGCGT
>CANMAT010000745.1 GCA_947494865.1 Deltaproteobacteria bacterium | reverse complement strand
TTCGAAAGAGCAGCGCGGCGATGCCCTCTCCGTTCAGCAGGTTCGAGAGATCGACCTGGTGGGGGGAGAGGGCATCGCCGCGATGCAGGGAAAAGAATAGCGGCGACTACCTCTGGCGTGGGGGGGACCGCCGGCGTCGCCGCTTGCGTGAGACAAGAGCAGGCATCGTGCCACCATGAATCCACCACGTTTGGCGAGGTTTTAGGTGTGCCGCGGTCGAGGCGCTTTGCAATTCTGAAAGGACCTGCTTGCCACAACGCAATGCGCACGCGTCGATGCGGGCAGATGTTCAGGCGAGTGCGGAGAGGGCCAGCGCGCCGTTGTAGAGGGTGTGAACGGCCCACGGCGCGACGAGGCCGCGCGTGCTCCACCGCAGCCAGCCGTTGACGAGGCCCAGCGACGCGATGGGGATGAGGCCCAGGAGGGCGCCGTCGAGCTGCATGGCGTGCATGAGGGTGAAGATGAGCGCCGAGAGGCCGATGACGAGCGCGGGCCGACGCTCGCCCGCGACGGAGGCCACGAGGCGACCGAGCACGCCGCGGAAGAACAGCTCCTCGGGCAGCGGCGCGCACACGGCGCCGAAGGCGATGACGTAGCGCGTGGGCATCGCCTCGACGGCCCGCGCGATGGGGCTGTCGCCCGCGTCTTTGAGCGCGAGACCCGTGACCAGGGCCACGGCGAGGAGGCCCGCCGCCGACGAGAGCGCGCGGCGGCCCCAGCCCGCGGGCGGCGCCGTGAGCTCCATCGCGACGCGCGCCGACGGGGCCCGCAGCGCCCCCATGAGCCACGCGGCCGCCAGCGCGAGGAGCCCCTGCTGGAGCACCATGGAGGCGAGCATCGTCGCGCCGTGCATGCCGCCCCGGAGCACGGGAACCTGCGCCGCCGCGTTGGCCGCCGCGAGGGCGAGCACCGCGAACGCGAAGCCCGCGTAGCCGCGCGCCGCCTCGGGGATCGTGGAGACCGACGGGAGCGCCGCCGCGGGCGCGTCGCCGGGGCCCCGGGAGAGGCGCGCGGCGAGCACCACGAGCCCGACGCCGAGCACCATCGCGAGGGCGGGCCACAGGTCGCGCGGATCGACGGCGCCGCCCGCGCGGAGGTCGAGCGCGGTGATCGTCGGCGGCGCCCGCGTCGTGGTGAGCGCCACCGCGACGCGGCGCGCGCCCGCGCTGCGCCAGGCGCCGTCGAGGCAGCGGCGCGAGAGGCCCTCGTCGCGCGTGAGGCGCGCGCGGCCCAGCACCGCGCCCGTGGCGCCGTCGGTGACCACGAGCGTGAGCTCGGGCGCGGACGCGTCGGCGACGCACGCGCGCAGCCGCACGAGGCCCCGCGCCGGCAGCGCCACGGCGCCGCCCGTGGAGAGCGAACGGCGACCGTCGGGCAGCGAAGCCCACGCGGCGGGGGCCCGCGCGCCGAGCGCGCGCAGCTGCTCGGTGGCGTCGAGGCGCGCGGCTTGACCGAGCGCGCCGAGGAGCGACACGAGCGCGAGCAGCGCGCCCGCCGCGAGCACGCGCCGCCGCGAGGAGGGTGGGGGCGCGTCGGGGGGGCTTGTCGTAGGCGTCGAAGGCATCGTATTCCGAGGGAGGGCACACTATCGTGCCCCCGCCGCCGCGTGGCGAAGGTTCGTTCGTGAAGCCGTGGGTCAAGGAGCTTAGCTGCGTCGCGCTCGTCGCCGCCACCTGTGCGATCGCGCTGCCGCGCGCGCTGATGCCCCGCGCCGCGGCGGCCCACCGCGCCCCCCAGCGCCGCGCCCGGGCCACCGCGGCGACGCCCGCCACCGCGCGCGCGCCCGCACCTGCCGCGGTCGCCCCTCCCGCCGCCGCACCGCTCGACGACGAGCCCGCGGGCGCTCCCCACGACGTCGCGCAGGGCCGCGCGTCGCGGCACGGCGCGGGCGCCGCGACGCCGTCGCTGCCGCGCGGGGTGACGTACGCGAACCGACGCTGGGTGGCCGACCTCCGCGTGCTCCCGCCCGTGCGGAGCGCGCTCGCCGGCGCCTCCGTGGCGCCACCAGGTGAGGGCGACGCGCGCGAGGGCTACCAGGTGTTGAGCACCGACCACATGGGCCTCTTGCGCGCCGCCGGCGTGCGCCCCGGCGACGTGCTCGTGGGCGTGAATGGCATGCCCCTGCGCAACCCCGACGACGCCCTCGACGCCCTCTCGCAGCTCCGCGGCGCCTCGCGCGCCACCTTCGAGTTTCAGCGCGGCGCGGCGCGCTACCACGTGCCCGTCGAGCTCGTGGGCCGCGACGTCGGACAGGCCCTGCGGCTGTGAGCGGCGCGCGCGGCCCCCTCGCCCTCGCCGCCCTCGCGCTGCTCGCCCTCGCGCGCCCCGCCGCGGCGCAGGCGCAGAGCGACGCGGGCGCGCCCGAGGCCGAGATCCCCGAGGGCGAACCCCTCACCGAGGCCCCCCTCGCCGCGACGGAGGTGGCCGCGCTCTCGCCGCGCCAGTGCCTGCGCGCCCTGGTGCGCGCCGGCGTGGCGTTCGAGCGTGTGCGCTGGGGCACGTCGGGCATGGCCACGCCCGTCGTGGTGACGAGCCCCATCGCGGGGGTGACCGTGCGCGCGAGCCGCGGTACGGCGCCGCGCGAGACGATGGACTGCCTCCTGGCCGTGGCGCTCGTTCGGTACGGGCGCTTCCTGCGCGCCCGCGGCGTGCGCGAGGTGCGGCACCTGTCGCTCCATCGGAGGGGCGCCGCCGACGACGTCGCGCGCCATCCCGTGATGGCCCGGCACCCCGGCGGCCTCGCCATCGACGCGGCGGTGTACGTGCTCGACGACGGAACCGAGTACAACGTCACGCGCGACTTTCACGGCAGGCTCGGCGCGCCCGTGTGCGGCCCGAGCGCGCGGGTCTCGCCGCTCCCGGGCGCGCGCTTTCTACGCAGGTTGTTCTGCGACGCCGCGCGCGCGGGGCTCTTTCACGTCTCCCTCTCGCCCAACTTCAATGACGAACACAGCAACCATTTTCACCTCGAGGTCGCGCGCAGCGTCTCGTGGCTCTTCGTGCGCTGAGGGCGCCCGCGCGCGCCGGTGGCGCCGCGCGCGCGGGGGTGCTATGAGCTCGCGGGGGATTCGATGACGTACGAGGAGCGAGCGACGCCCGTTCTCGGGATCGATTATGGGCGCTACAACGTGCTCCGCGTACTGGGCATGGGGAGCTTCGCCACGGTGTAT
>CANMAT010000744.1 GCA_947494865.1 Deltaproteobacteria bacterium | reverse complement strand
AGGGGCCCACCACCGCCGAGCGTTCGCGCGCATCACGACCACCCACCGGTATTACGGCCCGCGCGCCGTGTCGAGGGCTCTGACCGTCAGCTCCCGTTGCCGCACGAGGTGACGCGGGCCGTCTGCCCGGCGCGCACGTCGACGTACTGCTGCAACGCGATGCCGTCGCGGGTGATCACCACCTGCACATGGCCCGTCACCGCGCGCACCGGCTCGGCGTGCGGGAGCGTGATGCGCCGCGCCCCCGCGCCCGCGCCGATCGCGGCCTCGCCGCGCGCGCAGGTGATCTCGATGTAGCCGAGGCGCGCCTGCACGTCGCTCAAGAGGCTGTTGATGAAGCCCGTGTGCGAGGCCATCCACGCGTCGCCGCCGTCGCGCATCGCCTGCTCGACCTTCTCTTCGGCGTCGGCGAGGCGGCCCATCTGCCGGTAGAGGTGCGCCACCGCCACGAGGGCGCGCGGGCTGCGCACGCTCGCGAACGCCGCCACGGCGGCCGCGCGGTTGCCCGCCTGCAGCGCGGCGCAGGCCTCGCGGTACGTCGGGTCTTCGTCGCAGTACGGTGCGCCGCGCACGGGCGCCGGGGCGCTCGAAGCGCCGCCTTGCGAGGCGGCGCGCACCGCGGGCGCGCTCGCGTAGACGGCGCGCGCGAGGGCGGCCGCGTCGGCGACGCTCGCGTCGACCGCCGCGACGAGGCTCGCGTCGACGACAGGCTGCGGGGCCACAGCGGGCGGGGGAGGGGCCACGGCGGGCGGCGCGGCGTCGGGCGCGGCGGTGACGTACGGCACGTCGTCGGGGGCGCCGGGCGCCTCGTGGCTCACCATGACCTTCTGCGCGCCGAAGAGGCCCGCCATGCCGAGCACCGCGCCCATGGCCATGTGGCGCCACGTGGGGTGAACCTCGCGCTGCGCGGGGCCGCCCTCGGGGTCGTGCGCGGGGGCCTTCGGGGCGCTCGCGGCCACGTCGCTCTGGAGCGTCATCGCGTCGCGGTCGACGCCGCGGTGCACCGTCGTCGACTGGAGGCTCGCCGCGTCGCCGAAGAGGCCCGACGCGCGCGCCTCGAACACGTCGTCGAGCTGCGCGGCGGCGTCTCCCTCGCGGTCGTAGTGGCGCGCCCACGCGTGGCGCACCCGCGGGCTCGCGAAGGGCCACAGGGCCGCGCCCGCCGCGCGCATCGACGGGAAGCGCCGCGCGGGGTCGCGCTCCATCATGCGGGCGATCACGGCGTCGAGGCCCTTGGGCACCGTGTCGCGCAGCTCGCTGGGGGGCGTGGCCGAGCGCGACGTGATGGCCTCGAGGAGGTCGAGCAGCACCTCGGCGCGAAAGGGCTTCTCGCCCGTGAGAGACTCGTACAGAACGACGCCGAGGGACCACTGGTCGGTGCGCGCGTCGACGCTCTTCGACTGCCGCACCTGCTCGGGCGACATGTAGAAGGGCGTGCCGAGCCACGAGTGCGTCTGCGTGAGGTCGAGCTCGTCGGAGACCAGCTTGGCGATGCCGAAGTCGACGAGCTTGGGGTACGCGACGCCGGTGATGTGGCGCGCGAGAAAGATGTTGCCGGGCTTGATGTCGCGGTGCACGACGCCCGCGTTGTGCACGGCGTCGAGGGCCGACGCGATGGGGAGCAGCACGTCGACGATCTCTTCCGATCGCATGAACTTGTCGCGCTTGAGGCGCTCGCCCAGCGTCTCGCCGTCGAGATACTCCATCGCGAGAAAGCCCCGCTCGTCGTGCACGCCGCCGTCGAACACCTGAATCACGTGGGGGTGCTCGACCTGCGCGGCGGCCATCATCTCGCGCTGAAAGCGCGTGGCGGCGTCGGGGCTCGACAGCACGTGCTCGTGCAAGATCTTGAGCGCCATGCGCTTCTTCAGCGGGTTGCGCCGGGCCTCGTACACCACGCCGAAGGCCCCGCGGCCCACCTGGCGGAGAATGGTGTACGGGCCGAACTCCGCGCCGGGCCCCAGCGGCCCGGAGGGTGACGTCGTCATTGCGCTCGTTCCTCGCGTGAAAACACCTTGCAGTAAGCCACTTCGCGCGCGCGTGTCAACGGAGCGCCAGGGCCACGGAGTCGAGCACGAGGTCGACCTGCGCACGCGTCATCGAGGGCCCGAGGGGCAGCGTGAGCAGGCGTTCGAAGGCCGCGTCGGTGCGCGGGAGCTCCGCCGCCCCCGACGGGGTGCTCGCGTACGCCGTGAAGCGGTGCGTGGGCGGGTAGTGAATGCTCGTCTGCACGCCGGCCTCGCGCAGCGAGGTCATCACGCGCTCGCGGTCGCTCCCCCTCGGCAGGAGCACCACGAAGAGGTGGTGCGACCCCTCGCCGTAGTGATCGCCGCTGAAGGGGATCGCCAGCCCCGCGAGCGCGGCCCCGCGCGCCCGCACGCCCTCGCGGTACCACCGCACGACCTCGGCGCGCCGCGCGTTGGCGCCGAGCACCTTGCGGAGCTGAATGCGGCCGATGGCGGCGCGGATCTCGTCCATGCGGGCGTTGGTGCCCACGCGCGCCACGTCGTAGGTGAAGGCGTGGCCGCGGTGCCGGTCCCACGTGAGGGTGGTCATGCCGTGCGAGCGCAGGAGGCGCAGCGTGGCGGCGGTGGCGTCGTCGCGGGTGGTGAGCATGCCGCCCTCGCCGGTGGTCATGTTCTTGTTGCTGAAGAACGAGAACGCCCCCACCGCGCCGAGGGAGCCGCAGCGCGCGTCGCCGCCGCGGGCGCGCGAGCCCGGCGCGTGGGCGCAGTCTTCGACGAGGGCCACGTGCGCGGCGCCGCGCGCGTCGAGGGCGGCGCGAATGCCGGCCACGTCGGCGGCGAAGCCCGCGTAGTGAACGGCCACCACGGCGCGCGTGCGGTCGGTCACCTTGCGGGCGATGTCCGCGGGGTCGACGCAGAGGTCGTCGTCGCTGGTGACGTCGGCGAACACGGGCGTCGCGCCGAGGCGCACCGCGGCGTTGGCCGTGGCCACGAAGGTGAGCGCGGGAACGATCACCTCGTCGCCCGCCACCACGCCCGCCGCGGCGTAGGCGAGCTCGAGGCCCACGGTGCAGTTGTTCACCGCGAGCGCGTGGGGCACGTCCACCATCGCCGCGTACTAGCGTTCGAAGCCCGCCACGCGCTCGCCCTGCGTGAGCCAGCCCGAGCGCACCACCTCGGCTGCGGCCTGGGCCTCTTCGTCGT
>CANMAT010000743.1 GCA_947494865.1 Deltaproteobacteria bacterium | reverse complement strand
CGGTGTAGCCGAAGAGCCTCGGCACCTCCTGGCCGAGCACGAAGATCGCCATCACAACGACGAACCACGCGAAGCCGCGGCGGAGGGTGTCGGGCTCGATGCGGCCCGAGAGCCGGCTGCCCACGATGCTCCCGAGCACCGCGGCGGCCGCGACGGGGAGCGCCCGCGCGCCAGCGCACCCTGCCGGCGCGCGCGTGCGGAACGAGCGCGACGGCGCTGGTGGCGCCCACGACCAGAAGCGACGCCGCGATGGCCTGCTCGGGGGGTTAGCCGAAACACGTAGAGCAGAATGGGCACCGTGAGAATCGACCCGCCGCCGCCGAGGAGGCCGAGCGTGACGCCGATCAACACCGCCAACGAGACACCGAGCACGAACATGGGATCGCCTCCGGGCGGCCCCCAAGCGAGCGCTGTGCCGCGCGCGCCGAGGCCATGTTTCAGCGTGCGCGCCGCGTCGCGATGAAACACTGGGAAACGCGTGTTGCAACACCGAGGAGCGCCGCCCGCGCATCGGGACGAAGCGGGTGGCGATGAACGCGTCGACGCCGAAGGCCCTCATGCCGCGCCGCGGTCGCTGCGCTGAGCGCTTCTCGCGCATGCTGCGCCTCCGCTACGGGGCGTAGTGGTCGCCCGCCCCGCTCGTCCCGTATGCCACTGCGCGGCGCCTTTTCTACGACGCGCCTCGCAGCAGGCGTGACGACGCCTTGCATCGACGTCGCGAGGCGATCCGCTCATGCCGCTCCGAGCACGAACACCGCGCGCACATGCACGCGCGTGCGCTGCGTCCCCGGGTTCGCTCCCATCGTCGCCTCGCCGAAGCTCTCCCGCCGCCGGGCCGCGGGCGCGGGAACGGCGCACGTCACGGGCGACGGCTGCGCCTCTGCGCTGAGCGCGAAGCTGCGCAGACCCAGCACCTGCATTCCCTGCTGCGCGGCCAGCGCGTCGGCGCGTCGCCGCATCCCGCGCAGGGCTTCTGCGTCGAGCGAGGAGCGCGCGTCGGCGTCCGTGCCGCCCGTCCATTCGATCGCGCGAAGGCTCACCGAGGGGAGCCCGACGGTCGCGTCGCCCCCGAGCGTGCGACCGCATGTTTGCATCGACCGCACGGCCTACGACCCGCGCTCCCGCAGCTCCGCGAACTGGCAGCACGCGCGCCGAACATCGTAGGGTCGACACGTGGCGCGCATCGAACTACCCGAGGGCTACGGACCGTTCGTCGAGGCGCTCAAGGCACGCATCCACGAGGTTCAGCTCAGGGCCGCACTCGCCGTCAACCGCGAGCTCCTCACCCTCTACTGAAACGTCGGCCGCGCGATCGTCGAGCGCCAGGAAGCCGAGGTCTGGGGTGCATCGGTTCTGGACCGGCTCGCCGACGATCTCCAGAAAGCGTTCCCGGGGGTGGCTGGTTTCTCGCGCGCGAATGTCTACCGGATGCGCGCCTTCTATCTCACGTACCCCTTGGAAAACAGCGGTTCTCAAATTGTCGCACGGCCTGTGCGACAATTGGCGGAGGCTCTCCCCGCGGTTGTGCTCGACCTGCCCTGGGGGCACCACGTGGTGCTGCTCCAGAAGGTGAAAGATCCAGCCGCACGCGCGTGGTACGCGCACGAGGCGAGCGCGCACGGGTGGAGTCGCGCGGTGCTCACCGCCCAGATCGACACTCGGCTCTACGACCGCGCGGGAAGGGCCCTCAGCAACTTCTCGCAGACGTTGCCGCCCGCGCAGTCAGATCTCGCGCGCCAGGCGCTCAAGGATCCGTACGTCTTCGACTTCCTCACGCTCGGTCGCGACGCGCAGGAGCGCGACATCGAGCAGGGGCTCATCGACCATGTGCAACAGTTTCTGTTGGAGCTGGGCGTGGGCTTCGCCTTCGTGGGGCGCCAGGTACGCCTCGCCGTGGGCGAGCAGGACTTCTACCTCGACCTGCTCTTCTACCATCTCAAGCTCCGGTGCTTCGTGGTCGTCGAACTCAAGGCCGTCGCGTTCGAGCCCGAGTTCGCCGGCAAGATGAACTTCTACCTGTCAGCGGTCGACACGCAGATGCGCCACCCCGACGACCGCCCGAGCATCGGGCTCATTCTCTGCCGCGGGCGCGACCGCGTCGTCGTCGAGTACGCGCTCCGCGACGTGCAGAAGCCCATCGGCATTGCCGAGTGGGAGACGCGCGTCGTCGCGTCGCTCCCGGCCGAGTTCGAGGGAGCGCTCCCGAGCGTCGAGGCGCTCGAAGAAGAGCTGGCCGCCGACACGACGCGCGATCCCAGCTCGTCGGCGTGAGCGTCGCGTCGCGGTGCCGTCGTCAGGCTTCGCAGGTCGCGCGCTGTGAGTCCGCACGCTGAGAGAAGAGCCAGAGGTCGTCGGGCGCGCGCTCGGCGAGGTGTTGGACCGCCGCGACGGCGCGCTCATGCTGGCCGCGATCGGGGGAGGGGCCGTACGGTTCCATGGTGGGCCGCGGTTCTACCATCGCGCGCCGAGGTCGCCCAGGAGCGAAGCCGTCGCGCGACATCGTAGTTCGCGCTGTCATTCTGTTCGTTGATATATCTTAGTAAATGAATTAGGTATTCTACATGACAAGCGTCGGCGCGATTGGGGGCACCTCCAGACGCAGAACCCGACTCCTCGCGCTCCGAGAGGAGTATCTGCCGCTGCTCCGCAAGCTCCCCTTCGTCCGCAGGGTGTCCGCGGTGCTGGGGGGCGCACACGAAGCCGACGCGCGCCTGCGGATCCGAACGCCCGCGGGCGAGCACGAGCTCCTCGTCGAACAGAAGACCAGCTTCCTCGACCGCGCGAGCGCGGAGCATCTGGTCGAGTCGATGGCGCAGCGCGAGCCGGGATGGGTACTCATGGCGCCCGCGATCAGCACCGAGCTCGGGCAGAGGCTCGCCGAACGCCGCGTGAACTTCCTCGACCTGCGGGGAAACTGCTTCATCGCCCTCGGGGAGCAGTACCTCGCGAGCGTCGAGGGGCGACAGCCGGTCGCGACTCCGGCGCGCGACAAGTCCATCCGCGCGCCCGGGTATCAGACGCTCTTCGCGCTGCTCGGTCGCCCCGACCTCATCGGCCAGCCGCTGCGCGCGATCGCAGAGGCCGCGGGTGTGAGCCGTCAGGCGGCGGTCGACGCCCTCGCGCGCCTCGTGAGCGATGGGGCTCTTCTCTCGACGAAGCGCGGCTACGTG
>CANMAT010000742.1 GCA_947494865.1 Deltaproteobacteria bacterium | reverse complement strand
GCCTGGCGGCCCAGGCGGCCCAGGCGGCCCGCGCGGCCCCCGTCGTGGCGCCCCCCACGACGGCGCCGCGCAACGTGGCCGCCCTCGCGGGCCTCGCCACGCAGGCGGGCTCGACGCGCTACGACCTCCCCAACCCGGTCACCATCCCCGACCGCAGCGCCACCATGGTGATGCTCTCGTCGCGCGAGGCGCCCGGCGAGAAGATGTACCTCTTCGCGCCCGACCCCGGCGTGCCCGACTCGGCGTCGCACCCGTTTCACGTCGCGCGCTTCGTCAACCGCTCGGGCGCCATGCTCGAGCGCGGCCCCATCGCCATCTTCGAAGAGGGCGCCTTCCTCGGTCAGGGGATGCTCGACGCGCTCCCCGACGGCGCCACCGCCACGGTGCCCTTCTCGCTCGACCGCGGCCTCGCCGTGTCGCGGGCGTCGGCCACCGCGGTGGAGGGCGCGCGCCTCGTCTCGATGCGCCGCGGCGCGCTCACCATCGAGCGCTTCAACGTGCGCCGCTCGACCTTTCACGTGCGCAACGGCACCGACGCGGCCGCGCGGGTGATGGTGCGCGAGGCCCTCGAGGGCGCCGAGCTCTTCGAGCCCCCGACGGGCACCGAGACCTCGAACGGCAACGCCCTGGCGCCCTGCGCCGTGCCCGCCCACGGCGAGGCCGACGTGCGCGTCACCGCCCGCGCGCCCTTCACCCTCAGCGTAGACCTCGCCGACGAGCAGGGCGGCCTCGCGGTGGAGCAGTACCTCCGCGACGGACGCCCCGCCGCCGCCGTGGCCACCGCGCTGCGCGCCGCGCTCGAGCTCCGGCGCACCCACGACGCCCTCACGCGCGAGCGCGCCGACGTGGAGCAGCGCCGCAACGACCTCGAGCAGGGCGCCGAAGAGACCCGCCAGAACCTCAGCGTGATCATGCGCAACCCGCAGGCCGCCGACCTGCGCGCGCAGCTCACGGCGCGCCTCGGCCGCACGGCCACGGAGGTCGACCGGCTCACCCGCCGCGTGGTCGAGCTCGACGTCGAGATCGCCGAGCGCCGCGTGCGCCTCGCCGAGGCCGTGCGCACCCTCGAGGTCGACGCCCCGCGACGCTAGTACCTCACGGCCACGCGGCGACGCAGCCGCCCTCGGTCAGCGTGCACCGCAAGAGGTCGGCCCGCGGAACGCACTCGCCGCCGCACCCGCTCCCATCGAAGAACACCTCGACGCAGCTCCGCTCCGACGCGCTGGCGCGCTCGGCGGGGCTCCCGTGGCCGTCGGCGTCGAAGCACCAGCGCGCGACGGTGGCGCGGTCGAGGCGGCTGTCCTGGAGGTCGTGAACCACCTCGTGCACCCCGCCGTCGAGCGCGTGCATCGTGAGGGCGCACACGTACGCGCAGCCGCAGCCCGACACCAGCGGGAGGCACCGGCGCCCCGCGTCACGCGGCTGCGCGGCCGTGGCGGCGCGCGCGGGCGGCGCGCTCCAAGGGGCCGGGCGTGTGCACGCGAGCAGAGCTACGATGAGGGCTGCAAAGGGGCGCATGGAGCGCACCTTCGCACGCCTACAGGGCGCGCGGGAGCGCGCAGGCGGCGTAGCCCAGCACCTGGGGGCCGTCGCGCGTGTCGGTGGGCGTCGGCGTCCACCCGCGGGCGAGGCGCGCGTCGAGCAGGTCTTGCGGCGAGGGGGAGCGACTCCAGACGGCGACCGCCGTCACGGCGCCCAGTCAGGTGGTGTCGTAGACGAGCCACACGTCGTCGACGCGCAGCACCACGTCGTGCGTGTACTCGTCTTGCACGACGACGTTCTCGACGAAGCGCGGGGCGCGCGTGGCGAGGCCCCAGCGCACCACCTCGGCGAGGGTGCGGTGCCCCTCCACGGCGCTTCGCAGCGCCTCCCGGCGCGCGTCGCTGAGGTTGGCGCGGTCTTCAAAGATCATGGTTGGCGGTGCAGCGTACGCCGCGCGATGAATCCGTGCGGTTTCGGCGCTTCGCCGTCGTGTGAATCGCGCCCCGTGCGCGGTCTCGGCGCCTCGTACGGCGCGCGATCGACCCGCGCGATGCCGTCGGAGCGGTCGCGCCGCGCGTCGATCGCATCGCCCGATCGAGGAGTGCGGTTGTAGCCTGTGCGAAGGGGGGGGTGGGTCACCACGAGGGGCGACCTGCGCACGCTACAATCGCGTTCAGGGTTCGGGATCGGGCGTCGGCGCGGAGGCGAAGCGCGGGCGCCCGGCGGCTTCGGCGAGCGTCACTGCGGCGTCGGGTCGGGCGGGCTCGGTGCGGGCGCCGGCGGTGCGGGCGCCGGGTCGGCCTTCGGCGCCGGGCGCGCGTGCGCGGGGATCACCGCGTGAATGTCAGACTCGGAGAAGTTCTCGGACTTGTACCGACGCTTGAGGTTGGCGAGCTCGGTCTGGGCGTAGCGACCGATGGCGGTCTTCATGGCCCCGAGGAGCCGCACCTGCGCGGCGGGTTTGCGCAGCGCGTCGACCTTTTTACGGTAGCTCGCGGCGGCCTCACGAACGCTCTTCGCGTGCGCCTGGCTCACCTTGTCGTCGAGCTTCGGGTGCAGACCCAGCGAGAGAAACTCGGCGAGCAGCTCCATGCGCTCGGGCTGCTCCTCGTCGCTGCCGTCGGTGTAATAGGCGATGCCGCCGGGAAACATGATCGCCAGCACGGGATCGGCCGCGGGCCTGCCGACCTTGTTCCAGATGTCGTCGGACACGCCGCCCAGCAGGTGGTCGGCGCCGTCGTCTTCGGCGTCGAGGGCGGCCTTGAGGGGAGCCAGCGTGGCCTGGGCCGTGCCGAGGCGGGCCGCGACCAAGGCGTCGAGCTTCTCGACGGCGCCGAGCTTCTCTTCTGCGATCGCCTTCCAGTCGCCGCCGCGCGCGCGGGCGTTGCGTAGGGTGGTGTGCACGTCGGCCAGCACGTCGGCGGCCGCGGCGCCCTTGCGAATTACCTCTGCCATGCGAAAACCTCCATGAGTTTCACCGCTATCACAGGGCCGCGCGTGCCCGGAAGCTGAAAGGCGTGCGCGCGACGGTGCGGGCGCCACGCGGTGGCGTGCGCTTGACACGGTGTTGTACGCGCGGTCTCACGCGCGCCGATGATCCGTAGCTTCAAGGCGTTGGAGACCGAGGCCGGGCTCGATTTCGACGTGCAGTTCGGCGCGTTTTAGCCCGGCGCCGGAAGGCCTCATCGT
>CANMAT010000741.1 GCA_947494865.1 Deltaproteobacteria bacterium | reverse complement strand
GGAGGGCCACAGCGTTGCAACGAGCTGCGGAGCGAGCAGCGGGGTCGAGAGGGTGAGCATTCGGACAGTAGAGCTCCAATGCTCGCGACACGCACGTCCGCGCGGAAATTAAGGGAGTCTGGAGATGTGTCCCCACGTCAGCGCTCCGCGGGGGCGGGGTGCGCGGCAGCGCGGGTGGGGGCTCGTTCGCGATGGCGCTGACGAACGGTAAGAGCATCGGGGCGCGAGGGTACCCGATGCGCGACGCTCAGCCCAGCACCGGGAGCCGCCCCTTGGGGCCCGCGGGCGCCTCGCTCGACGAGCCGTGGAGCTCGGCGAAGTACCGCTTGCGAAAGGCCAGCGTGGCCGCGTCGGTGCGCACCGAGCGCTCGTCGCCGGGACGCGGAACCTCCGACGGCCGCGACGACTCGACGATGGCCTTGTCTTCGTTGGCGATGCGAAGGTTGGTGCGATGAAAGAAGTAGTCGAAGAGGGGCAGCGTGAGAAAGTCGCGCGCCATCGTGAGAATCATGCGCGTGCGCTGGGCGTCGAGGGGCACGCACGTCACGCACATCATCAGCAGCTTGTTCGGAATGGGAATGTGCAGGTTCATCTGGTTGGGCCAGCGCAGGTCGAGGGAGCCCGGCTCGGCCTTGCCGTCGATGGCGATGTGCGTGTGCGCGCCCCAGGGGCGATCCTCCCAGGTGATGTCCATGCGCGACGACGCCTGACCCACCATGCTCTTGCCGATGGTGTTCGTGTGTACAAAGGGCAGGTGCGGCCAGTCGAGCATGTTCTCCATGGCGCGCGTCCAGTGCGTGTTCCACACGATGGCGCCGCCCGACACGCGCACCCCGGGGCGCAACAGCGCCTCGTGCACGGCGGGCTCCGTGGGCGCCTCTTCGCCGGCCGCGGTGTAGATCCACAGTTGCCCCGCGAGCTCGCGCGCCGGCACCGCGACGCCCTGTAGCGTGTCGCGCTTCGTGTCAGGGTTCCACGGGACGTGACACACCTGACCGGTGCCATCGAGGCGCCACCCGTGAAAGGGGCACTCGATGCACCCGTCGCGCACCTTGCCGAGCGAGAGCGCCACGCCCCGGTGCGGACACCGATCGACGAGCGCCCGCACGGTGTTGGCCTTGTCGCGAAAGAGCACCACGCCGGTGCCCGCCACCTGCACCGCCAGCGGCGCGCCGGGCTTCAGCTCCGAAGACAGCGCGACCGCCGTCCATACCCTCGCAAAGCCTTCGAAGAGCGCATTCATCGTCGGTGTAGTGCGAGGCTCGCGGCCGCCCGTCAGCTTCAGCGCGCCGCTCGAAATCGAACGTCTACGCGGCCCGTCGCCCCCGCAGGAGCGCTATCGCAGAAGGTCGCGCAGCGCGTGAAAGAGCGCCGAGTTGACCACGCTCACCAGAAAGGCCGCGATGGCCGCCACGAAGCAGCCCGAGATCTCGACGCCCGAGACGAAGCGCTTCGCCACGAGGAAGATCAGCGCGTTGAGCACCATGCCGCCGAGGCCCCGCCACAGCTCGACCGACAGGTGCGGGTGCCCGAGCCCGAGCAGGTACGACACGATGACGTTGAGCACCGCCACCACGATGGCGAAGCCCACCGCGTCGCCGTAGCGCTTCACGCGCATGCCGGGGAGCAGCGTCGCTACGATGAGCACGCTCAGCCCCGTGACCAGAAACTGCGCCGCCAGGCGAATCACCTCGTTCATGCGACGGCCTATACCGCAGCGCTCCGCGCGTTGCACGGTGGTGCCGCCGGGCGCCCGACTGCGATAGTGTCGCCCGATGCAGCACAACCGGTCGTGTCACCTGTGCGAGGCCCTGTGCGGGGTCGTGATCGAGTCGGAGGGCGAGCGCGTCACCGCCGTGCGCGGCGACGACGACGACGCCTTCAGCCGCGGGTACATCTGCCCCAAGGCCACCTCGCTCGGAGACATTCACCACGACCCCGATCGACTGCGTAAACCCCTGCGCCGCACGGCCTCTGGTGGTTTCGAAGAGATCGACTGGGAGACGGCCCTCTCGCTCGCGGGCTCGCGCCTCGTCGACGTGCGCAAGCGCCACGGTCGCAAGGGCGTGGCCGTGTACCTGGGCAACCCCACGATTCACAACCTCGGCGCCACGCTGGGCGCGCAGCTCTTCGGCATCGCGCTCGGGAGCCACAACCGCTACTCGGCCACGTCGGTCGATCAGCTCCCCAAGATGCTCGCGGCCTACACCATGTACGGCCACCAGCTTCTCATGTCGGTGCCCGATGTTGATCGCACCGACCTCTTCGTGATCTTCGGCGCCAACCCCCTCGTCTCCAACGGCTCGATCATGAGCGCGCCGGGCATGAAGCGCCGCCTCGATGAGATTCGCCAGCGCGGCGGCCGCGTGGTGGTCTTCGACCCGCGCCGCACCGAGACCGCGCGCGTGGCCACGGAGCACCACTTCGTGCGACCGGGCACCGACGCGCTCGTGGTGCTCTCGCTGCTCCACGTGGTGTTCGCCGACGGGCTCGTGCGCCTCGGCCACCTGCGCGACCACGTTACCGGCCTCGAGGAGGTGCGCGCCCTCGCGACAGACTTCGCACCCGAGCGCACCGCCGCCGCGACGGGCGTGAGCGCCGCCGTGGTGCGCGAGCTCGCGCGCGCCATCGCCGACACCGGGAGGGCCGCCGTTTATGGTCGCGTGGGGGTGTCGATTCAAGAGTTCGGCGGCCTCGCCAACTGGCTCATCGAGGTGCTCAATGCGGTCACGGGGCACCTCGATCAGCCGGGCGGCATGATGTTCTCCACGCCCGCCGTCGACGTGGTGGGATTGGGTACGTTGCTCGGTCAAACGGGGAGCTTCGGTCGCATCAAGAGCCGCGTGCGGGGCGCGCCGGGCTTCTCGGGTGAGCTCCCCGTGTCGTGCCTCGCCGAAGAGATCGAGACGCCCGGCGACGGGCAGGTGCGCGCCCTGGTGACCGTCGCGGGCAACCCGGTGCTCTCGACGCCCAACGGGAGGCGCCTCGACCGCGCGCTCGCGTCGCTCGACTTCATGGTGTCGATCGACCCGTACCTCAACGAGACCACGCGCCACGCGCACCTCATTCTGCCGCCCACCTTCGCGCTCGAGCGCGAGCACTACGACGTGGCCCTGCACGCCTTCGCGGTGCGCAACACGGCGCGGTGGTCGGCGCCCATGTTCGAGCGCGGC
>CANMAT010000740.1 GCA_947494865.1 Deltaproteobacteria bacterium | reverse complement strand
GCCACTGCCATGCGCTCTCGATGGGTTGTGAGGGCACAGCGCGAGCGTCGCCACCCAGCGCGTTGTTGATCTCCGCGATGAGTTCTTCGAACTCCTGCTTCTCGGACTCCGTGCGCGGCACGCGAAAGGCTTCTTCGCGTAGCTCGTTCGCCATCACGCGCACCTCGTCGAGCCAGGCGCGGGCCATCTCGCGAACGCGAGGGCTCTTCAGCGCGCGGATCACCGTGATGCGTCGGCGCGCCGCCCGGAAGAGGTACCACAGTGATTCACCGTGGAGCCTACTGGAAGACTCGACCGCGAACGATCGATGCGATCAAGCTGGCGATGGTAGACGGCATCCCCGGGTGGAGGCCGCTCGGTGAGTCGGTGGCGGTGCTCATCGACGCGATGCTCGAGGCCCCGACCGAGAGGGCGCTCGATGTGCTCGTGACGCACGATCTCATGGTGGGCTCGGTCGTCGAGTGGCTGCTTCGCCCCGGCCTCGAGAAGGTGCCGCGCTTTCTCGAAGGGGTGTTTGTGTGGCGAGTCGAGCGGGGCATCGCGCTCGCGTGGCGCGGCGAGGTGAGGGAGCTTCCGTGGCCGCCGCGCTGACCGAGGGCGCCGTCGCGCAGTACGGAGAGGCGCTGTTGCGCGAGGTGCTCGGTGATGAATTCGACGGAGAGGTCTTTCTTGCGGGGGGCGCCTTTCGTGCGCTCTTGACCGGGAGACCGCCGCGCGACCTCGACCTCTGGACGCCCGACGAGACCGCCCGGGCCGCGCTCGTCGCGTTTCTCGGTGCGCTGGGCGCTACGGTCGTCCGCGATCATCCACCGTTTCAGACGGTGTTTCGATGGGGCGCGCATGTCATCGACGTGCCCTACGCGGCGGGTCCAGCGCGCCTCGACGAGCGGCTCGCGCGCTTCGACCTCGGGCTCTCGGCGGTCGGCGTAACGTGGCGGTGCGGGCGCGTGGTCGAGGCCGCCATCGACCCGTGCGCGACGCGCTCGACGGAGCAGCGCGCGGTGCTCCTGTTGCGCCCGTTGAGGAACGTGTCGTACCTGCTCAACACCGCGGAGCGGGCGCGTCGCTACGCGCGCGAGCTCGACTTCGAATGGCCCCGAGAGGAGGAGGATCTTCTCTGGGAGACCTACGCGTCGCTGCCCGTGGCACGGCAGGAGAAGGTGCTCTCGAACTACGCGTGGGCGGACGGCCATGACGCGCGGCTCATCGAGCGCGCACGGGGGCGATCCGTGCGAGCGTGACGAGGCAAGCTGCCCCCCACTTGCCCCCGCCGATCCTCATGGCGCGACGTTGAGCGCTGGCGCGACGAGTCGCTCGAACTCCGCGCGTCGCGGAACGTCTCGAGTTCATGGACGCGTTCTGCGCATCGCGCGCGAACAGTGAGGTCGACACACGGGCGCGCATCGGGCATTGAGTGGGCTGCGATGAGGCATGACGACTTCGTTCGATGCTGGCGTGCGGCGATCGCCGGGGCAGGGCTCTCGAACTTCCACGGGGAGCGTGAGCACATCGACGTCTCCACGATGGAGCGTCTCTACGAGGTCTTCGTCGAGCCCAGCGTGGGCCAACAGACGCCGCCCTTCTACGTGACCGCGAAGCTCTCGTACCGCTGGGACGCCTTGCAGACCGCTCGGAGCCGCACGACCGAGGAGGACATGCTCCAGCAGGTTTTCGGCGATCACGACGACAGGGCGACCCAACGCCCCTGGCTGCGCGTCGACGTCGTGCTCAACGCCAATCTCCCGCACGGCAAGCCATTGCCCATGCCCTCGCAAGAGCGCCGCGCGCGCTGGATCGACGAGGCGATGAGCCGCCTCGATCGCGTCGAGCGGCTCCTGCCCAAGGAGACGGTTGCCGAAGACGCGCACGGTCGCCTCGCAGTGCTCGCGTGGCAGAGCGACCCGGTGATCAAAGCGACATGCGACGCGCATGGCGCCCTGCTCCTCGAAGGGGTCGAGCTCGCTGCGTGGCAGTCGATCCACCTTCCGCGCATCTGGGACGACCCCGATCGCGAAGAGGACCCGCCGCCCGACCAGGATCTCGCGCGGATGTTCGCGCGCATCCGCGGCTCCCTCTACGCGTGGATGGAAGCGCTCGATCACCTTGTTACGACGGATCGCGGTCGAAGCCCCGAACCGCGGTCGTCGGAGCCATAGAGCCTTCCCTCGCTCTGCGGTGCTCACGTATCGTCCGCGCCCGATGGTGGCGCATCCACTGGGACTCCACGTGCAGCTGCTCGCGGTCGGGCCGACGATGCGCTTCGCTGTGTGGTTCGAGCGCGCCGCCGAGCCGACGGCGTTCAAGACCTTCAAGGGATTCGAACGCGACGTGCCCCTCGCGCACCCCTACGCGCTCCCGCACGAGGCGCGGCCCGCGTGATTGCCCGAGGCGCTTGCGCCCGCGTCGTGCCTCGTGATGCTCCCGCGGCTCGGCTCGTACCTCCCGGTGCCGCTCCCCGGGCTCATCTCGGCGTGGGATCTCGCGCACTTCAAGACCGCCTCGCGCACCCTCAACACGTCGCCCTACCGCGTGCCCGCGTGGCTCGTTCCGCCGTCGCTCTCGCTCGCGCCGCTGCGAAAGCTCCTGCACGACTGGTCGACGCGCTTCGGGGTCGGCTTCGTCGCGCCGCAGGCGGCCGTCGTGCTCGACGTGCTCGACGCGCTGCGCGCCCGCCTCACCGAGGGCCCGCTCCTGCCCGCGCTCGCCCCCGCCTCCGCCGCGTGGCTCACGCCCAACGATGCGCCGACGCTCCCGGTGAGCGAAGCGCATCAGAAGGCAGTGTGGGTGCCTCCGGTGAGCCTCGTCGAGCTGCACCGCCTCGACGCGCAGCTCCGGAGCGCGACGCACCTCCCAGCGTCGCATGGGAGCTTCTTCGACCGCCGCAGGGAGCGCGAGCCCGCGACGTGGACGCGCGAGACCGTGCCGTCACGCCTCGCGATCTTCCTCCTCGAGGTACTCGGCGCGGCGGTCGAGCGCGCGGGCGCCGCGCACGATGGGGTGCCCCCGAAGGCGATCCGTGAGGCGGTGGCGCGCGGCGACGTCGCGACGCTTCACCGCGACCACGGGAGCTGCCTCCACCCGCAGCACGAGATCTTCGCGGCGCCGACCGTGCCGAAGGCGCACCTGCACGCGCGCCTGCACCCGCTCGAAGCGAGCGACGACGCGACGCCTGCGTGG
>CANMAT010000739.1 GCA_947494865.1 Deltaproteobacteria bacterium | reverse complement strand
GGGCGCTTCCACTCGAGGTCGCAGAAGCGGTGCGTGCGACGAAACGACGGCGCCACGGGCATCGCCCGCTCGATGCGCCCGTAGCAGTCGTCGAACACCCGGAGCACGTGCGCCAGCGCCTCGCCCGAGAGCATCGCGGGTGAGTCGGTCGCGCGGGTCACCTTGCGACGGAGCTGCACGAGGCCCGGCAGCGCGCGCCACCCCGTAGAGCGGTGATCGAGCAGCGCGTCGCCGCCCTCGAGGTCGCGCACGAGCGAGTAGCGAAAGCCCATGCGCCGCGCGAGGAGCCAGTCGGTGAGGGCGGGCATCGCGTCGAGGTTGTGCTTCGACACGGTGACGAGCGCGAAGGGCGCGAGGCCCGCGTCGCGGTAGCGCGCCACGCCGCGCTCCACGAGCTCGAAGGAGCCGCCGCCGCCGAGGCGCGGGCGCATCGCGTCGTGCGCGCGGCCCACGCCGTCGATGGAGACCGACACGCCGATGCGTCGGTCGCGCATCCACGCGAGGGCCTCGTCGGGCGCGTGCGTCCCGTTGGTGAGCACCGCCGCGGTGAGGGCGCACCCCTCGCGGGCGAGGGCCTCGCGGGCGTCGTCGAAGAGGCGCCGCACGAGGTCGAAGCGCAGCATGGGCTCGCCCCCCGCGAAGCGCAGATGAACCGCGCGAACCCCCTCGCGCGCCGTGCGAACCAGCGAGGCGAGGAGCGCCCGCGCGGCGTCGTCGGTGAGCGATCGGCCGTCTTTCTCGATGTAGCAGTGGGGGCAGTCGAGGTCGCACGCGTTGGTGACGTGAACCCACAGGTCGAAGCGCGGCGGCGACGGCGGAGGGCGCCGCGGCGGGGGCAGTCGGTCACCGACGAGAAACCCGTTGCGGGCGAGGTAGGCGGCCTCGTCGCACGCGCGGTCGAGCGGAATCGCGAGCTGGTGTGCGAGGGCGCCGACGGTGCGCCCGTCGGCGTGGTCGAGCAGCGCGCCCGCGGCCTGCGAGAGGAGCCCCACGGCTTCGAAGCCCCGCGGGTTGTGCACGTACCGACGCCCCGCGACGGTGCCTTCGAGGAGGAGGTCGGCGCGGCGCACGGCGACGTGGGCGAGGGCCGCGGCGTCGTCGGTGCGCGGCGCCATGCGCTCAGTACGCGGCGCGCGCGAAGAGCGAAGAGAGCGCGTCGGGCTGCGAGGGAGACCAGTCGCCGAGCACGAGGTCGCCGAGGGTGAGCCCCCGCGCAGCCGCGTCGATGAGGGGAGCGAGGTACTGGCGCTCGTCGCGGCCCTGCGCGTCGAGCTTGTTGCGCCGGGCGAGGGCGGCGTCGGCCTGCGCGAGGAGCGCGTTGGCGAGCGCGCCTACGGTGGTGCCGCCCACCTTCGCCTGGAGGCCTTCGAGGGCCACGGCCTCGCGCGCGGCCGACCACGCCGCGTAGCCGATGGGCACCAGGTGCTCCTCCACCCACGAGAGCACCGCTTCGTCGTAGAGGGTGCCGAGCCACAGGGCGGGCAGCGCCATCGAGAGGGCGGCGGGCACCGAGTCGGCGCCCCGCACCTCGAGGGTCTTCTGCAAGCGGGCCTCGGGAAAGAGCGTCTTGAGGTGCGACTCCCAGTCGGCGAGGGTGGCGCGGTGGCCGTCGAGGCCGTCACGCAGAAAGCTGCGAAACGTGTGCTTCGTGGCCTCGATGGCCACGCCGTCGCGCTTGATGATGAACATCGGCACGTCGAGGGCGAAGCGCACGTAGTCGCCGAGCGCGGCGTCGGGCTTCCACGCGAAGGGGAGCAGGCCCGCGCGGTCGTTGTCGGTGTCGAGCCACACGTGGGCGCGGTAGCTCTTGAAGGGCCCGCGCACACGCTCGACCAGCGGGCTCGCCGCGAAGAGGGCCGTGGTGATCACCGAGGCCGCGAGGCCCACGCGGAGCTTGCGCATCGCGTCGCGCTCCGAGGTGAAATCGAAGTTGGCTTGCACGGTGGCCGTGCGGCGCATCATGTCGAGGCCGCGGGTGCCGCGCGTAGGCAGGTACGAGCGCATGATGGGGTAGCGAGACTTGGGCACCCAGTCGAGGTCGTCTTGCCGGGCGAGGGGGTTGAACCCGAGGCCCACCCAGTGCAGCCCGGGCGCCTCGGTGAGCGACGCGAGCTCCTTGCGGTGCGTGTCGACCTCGGCCCACACGGCGTGCACGTTGTCGAGGGGGCTGCCCGAGAGTTCGAACTGCGAGCCCGGCTCGAGGGTGATGTTGGTCGCGCCGCGAACGAGCATCAGGGGCGCCGAGCCCTCGGACTCGCCCTCGGGCACCCAGCCGTAGCGCGACGACAGCGCGCGAAACAGAGCCTCGACGCCGGGCCGACCGGGGGCGTCGCGGTAGTGCAGCGGGCGGCCGTCGGCGAAGAAGCCGAACTTCTCGGCCTCGATGCCGACCAGCGTGGCGCGCGGGCGAAACGCGCTCTGAAACACCTCGAAGAGTGCATCCTCCGAGGTGATGGGCGCGTCGTGTGCGGGGGGATTCATCGGCGCGGAGAATAACCTCACTCCCGTGTGTCACAGCGGCACGAAATGCTCGCGGCGGGCGCGTCGACGGTGTTCCCTCGGCGGGGTAGATCCGTTAGGTTGCCGCCGTCATCCCCGGTCGTCGACCGACGGCATCTTTTCAAAGGAAGCGCACGCATGGGCAGCAGGATCGAAGCGGGTCTCACGATCGAGGGCAGCCTGCGCGGTGAAGGTGAGCTCACCGTGGCGGGGCGCCTGCGCGGGGTCCTCACGCTCCAGGGCACGCTGGTGATCGAAGAGGGCGGCGCCGTCGAGGCCGAGGTCGAGGCGACCTCCGTGGTGGTCTCGGGCCTCCTCTCGGGCAGCGTCCCGGCCCACGAAGAGCTCCGGGTGCTCCCCGGCGGCCTCGTCGACGCGCGCGTGCGCGCCACGCGCCTCGCCATGGCCGAGGGCGCCATCTTCCGCGGCGAGCTGCAGGCCGCCTCGCAGCCCGCGGGCGCGCTGCCCGCCACCACCGCCCGCCTCGGCGCGCGCACCCCGCAGCAGCTCGCGGCGGGCGCCCACGGGGCCGAGGCCATTCCGCCCATCCCCACGCTCAACAAGTCGCCCAACGCCCACACGCAGGTGGCCGCCCCGCCGCCGCCGGTGCCCGCGCAGCGCCTCCCGAGCTCGCCGCCGCCGCCGCGCCCCGCGGTGCACTCCAACGCCCCCACGAGCCCCGTTCCGTCGCAGTACGACAGCG
>CANMAT010000738.1 GCA_947494865.1 Deltaproteobacteria bacterium | reverse complement strand
ATGTTCGGGTGCTCGAGCGACGCGATGGTCGACGCCTCGCGGCGAAAGCGCGCCACGATGTAGTCGTCGTTGCCGCGCGCGGCTGCGAGCACCTTGATGGCAACGTGGCGCAGCCCCTCGCCCACGCGCTGCTCGCCCAGGTACACCCGGCCCATGGTGCCCTCGCCCAGCACCTTCGCCACGCGGTAGCGCCCCATGAGCACCTCCCCCACGAGCGGGTCCGTCGGCGCCGCGAACGAGGCTCCGCAGCGCTGACAGAAGCGCGCGTCGGGCGCTCGCGGCGTGCCGCAGCGCATGCAAGGAGCCGGGGCGTTCACAGTGCGCGCGAAGATATACCCGTTGCCGCAGCCGTCGCGACTGCGTTCCGCGGGGCGCTTGACACGGCGTCGAGGGCACGCCTTCATCCCGCTCGCAGGGCGCCCACCTTCGGGGGTCCGGTGCGCCCAACAAAACACGAATGTCGCCGCTCCCGCAGCTCACTCCCGGCATGGTCTTCGCGCGCGACTTCCGCGTGCTGCGCCACCTCTCGGCCGGCGGCATGGGCGCGGTCTACGTGGTCGAGCAGGTGTCTACGCAGCGCCAGCGCGCGCTCAAGATCATGCTGCCCGACCTCGTGCGCGAGCCCAAGGCGCGCGAGCGCTTCATGCAAGAGGCCACCGTGAGCGCGCGCATCCGCAGCGACCACGTGGTCGAGGTCGTCGGCGCGGGCGTCGAAGAGACCACCGGCACGCCTTGGATCGCCATGGAGCTCCTCGAGGGCGAAGAGCTCGCCGACACCATGCGCCGCCGCCGCGCGCTCCCGCCCGGCGAGGTGATGGAGGTGTTCCGCCAGCTCTGTCACGGCCTCGGCGCCGCGCACCGCGGCGGGCTCGTGCACCGCGACCTCAAGCCCGAGAACATCTTCATGTGCGCCGCGCGCCGCGAGGGCGTCTCGTTCACGGTGAAGATCCTCGACTTCGGCATCGCGAAGGTGGTCGGCGAGTCGCGCACCTCGGCGGCCTCCACCTCGGCCATCGGCTCACCGCTGTGGATGGCGCCCGAGCAGGCGGATCAAGGCATGATCCGCCCCGCGACGGACGTCTGGGCCCTCGGGCTCATCGCGTTTCACCTGCTCACGGGCGTCTATTATTGGCGCATCGCCAACACCGAAAACTTCGTGTTCCCAGCCCTCCTCAAGGAGGTCTACATGGACGCGATCGAGCCCGCGTCGCAGCGCGCGGCCGCCTTCGGCGTGGCGCCGCTCCTCCCGCCCAACTTCGACGCGTGGTTCGCGCGCTGCCTCGTGCGCGATCCTACGCTGCGGTTCCACGACGCCTCCGAGGCGCTCGCGGCGCTGCTCCCGGTGCTCGGCGCCGTGGCGGGCATGCCCGTGAGCGTGGCCACCTACCCCGGGCCTCCCGCGCAGGCCCCGATGACGCTCGCGCCGCCACAGGGCCCCTTGGCCTACACGCCCCCGCAGCCTATCAACACACCGCAGGGCTTCGGCTCGATGCAGGGCCCGCACGGGCATCCCACCCCCTACGGCACCCAGGCGTGGAACCCCGCCGCCACCCCGCAGGGCTTCGCCGCCGCGACCCCGTATCCCATCCACAGCGCGACGCCGCCCCGGAGCTCCGCCGGGCTCATCGTGGCCGCGGGCGTCGGGGTCATGGTCGTCATGGCCTTCGGCGTGGTGGCCGTGTTTCTCACCCGCTCACCCTCCGCACCGGGAGGTTCCAGCGGGCCCCTCGCGACGCCGTCGATCCTCACGCCGCGCGTCTTCCGCGGGCCCCAATGCCGAGGCACCGGCTCGCAGACCGACATCACGGGCGTTGCCGGCGTCACGGCCCTCGCGGCCGGGCGCTACCACACCTGCGCCGCCCTCTCCGATGGCACCGCCCGCTGCTGGGGCTGGAACCAGATGGGACAGCTCGGCGACAACACCAGCGAAGATCAGTACGTGCCCTCGGCCGTCGCCGACGTGTCGGGCATCACGCAGATCGGCGCCGGACAGGGTATGTCGTGCGCGCTCATCTCGAACGGCGCGGTGATGTGCTGGGGCCTCACGCCGATGGGCATTCGACGGCACGCGTTCGCGGTCGAGGGCGTCAACGCGGCGACGCAGCTCACCGTGGGCGAGTCGCACGCGTGCGCGCGCCGCGCCGACGGGCTCGCGTTCTGCTGGGGCGACGACAACAGCGGCCAGCTCGGCGACGGCGCCGATCGGTCGCGCGTGCGCGCCGAGGCGGTGCCGGGCCTCGCGGGCGTCGCGCAACTCTCCGCGGGCGGAGGTCACACCTGCGCGCTCCTCGTCGACGGGAGCGTGTGGTGCTGGGGTCGGCAGGAGCACGGTCAGCTCGGCAACGGCCGCCGCGCGCGAGAGAGCGTTCCGCGCCCCGTGGCGGTGCAGGGGCTCACCAACGTGGTGCAGGTGAGCGCGGGCGAGAACCACACGTGCGCGCTCCTGCGCGACGGCACCGCGCGCTGCTGGGGCATGAACGAGATGGGCCAGCTCGGCATCGGCACCGAGTCGAACCAGGCCGTGCCCATGGCGGTGCAGGGGCTCACCGGCGCCGTGCGCATCGCCGCGGGGTATCACCACACCTGCGCGCTCCAGGGCGACGGAGCTCTCTGGTGCTGGGGTGAGAACTACACCTGTCAGCTCGGCGCCGGGTCGATGACGGGCAACAACCGACCGATGCGCATCGCCGCGCCGGGGCCCGTGGTGGAGGTGGGCGGCGGCGCCAACCACACGTGCGTGCGCACCAACCGGGGCGCCGTGCGCTGCTGGGGATTCAACATCTACGGTCAGCTCGGCAACGGCACCACGTCGCGCCAGCCCGACCTCGACACCAACACCGGCGGCTGATCGCGGGTTGAATCACGGCGGCCTCGTCGCCGTCGAGCGCATCACCCGCGCGGTACATTCCCACCGCCGGTGCACTTGCGCGCCGGGGCGACGCGTTGCTATACGCTCGCGCCGTGCGCGGGCTACGTCCGCAGGAGAGGGCTTTTCAGACGATGAAGATCACGAGCGCACTGGGCAGCGGTCTGCTGTCGACGTTCATGCTGGTCGCGATGCACGGCGACGCGCACGCGCAGCGACGCCGCCGCGTGGCGTGCGAAGAGGGCCAGCACGTGAGCGGCGGGCACTGCTGCGACCACGCCGGCGAAGAGTGGGTCGACGCCCGCAACGCCTGCGTGTGCCTCGACGGCAGCGGCT
>CANMAT010000737.1 GCA_947494865.1 Deltaproteobacteria bacterium | reverse complement strand
GCTCGTGCGGCCGAAGCGGGGGCCGCCGGGGCGGGCGTCGGGGGCCGGGGCGTTGCGCAGGCGCTCGACCTCGCGCTCGACGAACTCCTGCGCGCGCTCGAGGCGCTGCTGGGCGCTCGTGCGCGAGAGGTAGAGCACCGAGAGGAGCGCGGCAGCGCACGCGATGACCGCGAGCGCCGTGACGGCGACGAGGCGGGTGCGGAGCGAGAGGTTCATGGCGCCCATCGCGGCGAGTGTGCGCCCGCGGCGAGGATCGCGTTAGCGGCGCGGCGCGGGGTGCGCCACGAGGGGCGCGGCGGGGACGAGCGGGCGGCGCGCCCGGAGGCGCTGCGAGGCCGAGCGAAACCCGGGCACCGCCGCGAGCTGCGGGGCCGTGAGGGGCGCTTGCATCGCCGCGGTGGTTGGCACCTCGGGGGTCGAGCCGATCTGGCGCGCGGCGTACACGGCGGCGCCCACGATGGCGAGGGCGGCCATGACGGCGGGCACGACGCTGTGGTGGCTCTTCGATGCGCTGAGCGGGCGCTGCGTCTGCGCGCGGCGGGCGGGAATGGCCGAGCGCTCGGGCGACGCGACCATCACGGGCGCCACGCTGCGGGCCGCGGGCAGGAGCGCGAGGGTGAGCGCGTCGGCGAGCTCGCGCGCCGTGGCGTAGCGGTGCTCGGGCTCCTTCGAGAGGCCGCGCACGAACACCTCGTCGACGCCCGCGGGGAGGCCCGGCATGAGCTCCGAGGCGAGGCGCGGCACGTCGTTGACCACCGCGTACGACACGGTGACCGCGTCGTCGCCGGGGAAGGGCCGCGTGCCCGTGAGGGCCTCGTAGAGCACGGCGGCGAGCGAGAAGAGGTCGCCGCGCTGGCCGTACTCGCCCTTCGCGATGGCCTCCGGGGCCGCGTAGGCGGGCGTTCCGAGAAACTGTCCGTCGCGCGTGAGGGCCACGTCGGGCACGCGGGCGATGCCGAAGTCGGTGAGCTTCACGCGGCCGTCGGGCGCGAGGAGAATGTTGTCGGGCTTCACGTCGCGGTGCACGATGCGGGCGCCGTGGAGGGCGTCGAGGGCCGACGCGACCCCCTTGGCGACGCGCACCAGCGTGGCCGTGTCGAGGCGCGCGCGGTCGAGCGTGGCGCGCAGCGTGAGCCCCGGAATGAACTCGTAGATGAGGTACGGGCCGAGCGTGGCGTCGACGCCCGCGTCGTGCACCGAGACCACGTTGGGGTGGTTGAAGCGCGCCGCGGCGCGGGCCTCGTTGCGAAAGCGCGCGATGTACGCGTCGCGGGCGCTGCCGGCCTGGTCGAGGCGCAGCACCTTGATGGCCACGTCGCGCCCGAGCTCGGGGTCCGTGGCGAGGTACACGCGACCCATCGCGCCCTCACCCAACAGCCGCGCCAGCTGGTAGCGCCCGATCATGCGAACGACGCGTCGAGGTGCGGCGGTCGGAGCATCGACGATCGAAGGGTGCTTCAGGTCTGCCATGGCCGATGTCCCAACGGGGTGAAGGTTACGGTGTGACCGTATCCCACATGGCCGCAGCCCGCGAAAAAGGTGCCAGCGCGGAGCTCTGCGCGCGCCAAACTTGACGGGGCGCGCGCGGTGATCGCCGGCTCGCGCGAGGGCGCCGCCGCGCGTGGGCGTTGTGAGCGGAGGGCGCGGGGTCGTAAGGTCGCGGCCGTGAGCACCGAACCGAAGAAGCCGACGCCTCCGAAGAAGCCCGACCTCCCCTACGCGCGCAGGCTCATTACGGCGTGGCGCGACGCGGCCCTCAAGTCGCCCGCGTCGCGGGTCACCTCGGTCGCCAAGATCACGCAAGAGCCCGGCGCGTGGGAGGCCCTCGTCGCGGGGCTCGACGGCGGCGTCGTGCCCATGGCGGCCCTCTGGCGCTTCGGCGAGCAGGTGACAGATTATGTCCCCCCGCGCTTCGCCGTCGAGATGCTGCGCGCGCTGCCCGACGAGCTGCTCTCGCTCTGGTTCACGTACCGCATGGGTCACGCGGTGCTGCTGGGTCGCCTGCGCGAAGATCCGACGGCGCTCGACGACCTGGGGCGCCACGGGCGCGACCTGGTGCGCGACCTCATCGAGGTGGCGAAGCTCCACGCGGGGGTGTCTCCCGCGGGCAGCGCGTCGCCGCGGGTGCGCGCCTCCATCGGCGCCGAGTGGTGCCGCTCGGGATACAGCTTCTCCATCGCCGACCTCGTCGACGGTCGCGTGGTGCGCGTCGACGCCAGCAGCGTGCAGCACCCCGCCAGCGTCGACGCGCTGCGCGGGTTCGGCGCGCGCATCCTCGGGGCCGACGGGCTCGTCGAGACGCTGGCCGCTGCACACCGCGAGCGCCTCGCCGAGGCGTCGCCCGCGTCGCCGCTGTTCCCCAACGAGGTGCCGCTCGTCATCGCCTCGAAGGGCCTCACGCCCGAAGAGTCGTGCGGCTTTCAAATGAGCTTCGACGCCCTCCAGTGCGTGGCCGCGCCGTGGAGCCTCGACGACCTCGTGCGCGCCGCCCTCGCCACCGCCGCGCGCGCCCGCCCCGACGGGTACCTGGTCGCGGGCTCGGCCGCGGTGCTGGCGCTCCTGCGCGACCCCGCCTGCGCGCCGCGCGTGGCCCCCGCCCTGCAGCTCGCCAACCTCTCCAACCGCGCGAGCGCGGGCGTCGCGGCCACGTACGACGCCCTCTCGAAGGCGCCGCCCGCGTGGCTGCGCGGATACATCACCGAGCGCCTCTTCGCCGAGGGAGCGGCGCCCTCGACCTGGGGCGCTCCGGTGGGCGTCGCGCTCCTCGCGTCGATCGCGCCCGACGAGGCCGAGGCCCTGGCGTCGCAGCACGGCGAGGCGATCGACTATGGGCGCCTGCGCGGCGTCGACCCGTCGGCCCTGCGCGCCGTCGGCGAGGCGGCGGGGCCGACGGTGCGCGCGGCCTTCGAGGCGGCGGGCCTCCTCGGCGAGGCGTGGCGCGTCGAGGCGGCGGCGCCATGAGCGTTCGCATCGCGCACCGCTTCGCGTCGCAGCTCCCGCCCGACGACGACCACCCGTACCGCACCGGCGCGTGGCGCCCCAACCTCGTCGAGTACGACGCCGACGAGCTCACCGTGCTCGAGGGTCACATTCCGCGCGACCTCGACGGGGTGTACCTCCGCAACACCGAGAACCCGCTGCTGCCTTCGATCGGGCGCTATCACCCCTTCGACGGCGACGGCATGGTGCACGCGATACGCTTTCGCG
>CANMAT010000736.1 GCA_947494865.1 Deltaproteobacteria bacterium | reverse complement strand
CGCAGGGCGCACCCAACCCGCCGCGCAACGACGCGAGACCGCAGGGCGCACCCAACCCGCCGCGCAACGAAGCGCGGCCGCAGGGCGCAGCCTCGCAAGCGCCCCCGACGCTCCGCAACGTGCGCGAGCGCACGAAGGTGTACACGTCGCCCGACCTTCCGCCGCGCGGCGCTCCGAAGCCCGAAGAAGCTCCGTCGCAGGGCGGCTTTCAGCGCCGTCGGCCCAAGCGCCGGTTCTGATCGGGCGCCGAGGGGCGCGTCAAGCCTTTCGCAGGACCTCGACGTGATGCATCCTCGCGGCCGTTGGCGCCGTGGGTAGGGGGCCACACCTCCCGTGTCACGGCTCCGTCGTCGTCGACGAGGGCACTTGTTTTCATGTGCAATCGTCGCGGCCCCGCCCTTGCTCGGAGCGCGCCCGATGAGCGAACAAGACCCGTCCCCCGCAGCCTCTCCCGCGTCGACGCCCTACCGCCCGCGGCCCGACGACGCCGCGACGACGCCCGCCGCGCGACGCGTGCCCCGCGGCGCGCTCGCGGCCGCGATCGTACTCGCGGGCGGAGCGCTGCTCCTGCCGCGGTTCTTCGCGCGCACGCAGCCCACGCTCGACGACGTTCCGCTCGCGCTCCTTCGTACGTCGTCGGTGTTTCCGGGCGCCGACGCCGACCTGCGCCCCGCGACGCCCCTCTCGCCGCTGCTGGCGGCCGACGCGCCCGAGCACCTCGCGATGATCGAGCCCTCCGATGGCGCGCACCGCGTCAGCCGCGGAGGCTCGGTGTTCGTGCGCTTCAACCGCCCGATGGTGCGCGCCGCCGACGTGGGTCGCCCCCTCGCCCAACACCCGCTGCGCTTCACGCCGAACGTGCGCGGCGCCGCCCGCTGGGTCACCCGCAGCGCCCTCCAGTTCGACCCCGAGCCCGCCACGTGGAACGCGCAGGTCGAGACGTCGCTCACCCTCGACGAGGCGCTCCGCTCGCTCGCCGGCGAGAGCCTCGACGAGACCACGCCGCGCACCTTCGTCTTCGCGGGCGGCACGCAGGTCGACGCCGCGGGCGAGAACCGCCGCGTGCTCCCCGGCGAGGCCCTGAAGCTCTACTTCCGCGGCCCCGTCGACGTGGCGGCCCTCTCGTCGCAGATGATGGTGTACGAGATCGGCGGCGGTCAGCGCGCGGTGCCCTTCACCCTCGCCGCGGGCGCGGGCGGCGCCGACGAGCGAGGCCGCACGCTGGTCAACGTGTCGCTCGGCCGCGAGCTCGACCCGGGCTCGCGCGTCGCCGTCGCGCTCATGCCATCGATCTACGCCACGTGGGAGGGCAGCGAGACCCCCGGGGTGATCTCCTTCGAGCTCACCCCGCGGCCCCGCTTCGAAGGCATCGACTGCCCCGACGGCGCCACCGAGGCCTCGTCGTGTGAGCACCAGGCCTCCCCCGGACGCATCATCGACGTCGAAGAGACGCTGCGCTTCTGGGCGACCAACGCGCTCGCCACGCCCCTCGCCGCGGGCGCGGTCACCGTGGTGCCTGCGGCGCCCGCACTGCGCGTCATCGCGCGCGACCACGAGCTCGCACTGTCGGCCGAGTGGGAGCCAGGACAGGTGTACGAGGTCCGCCTCGGCGCCATCGCCGACGCCGAGGGCCACACGCTCGGCGTTCCCGGCCCCCTCGCGGTGCGCAGCGCAGGCCGCGCCCCGGAGGTGCAGACCGCGAGCGGCCGCCTCTCGTTCGAGCGCAGCGCGCGCGTCGACCTCCCCTTCGCTGCGGTGCACGTCGACCGCGGTCAGGTCTGGTACGCGGCCGTCGCGCCCGGCGACGAGCTCCGCGCGGCGCTGCTCATGCCCGCGGTGTCGGCGTCGTCGCGCGACCTCGCGTGGAGCGCCGCCGCGATGCAGCCCCTCGTGCCCGCCTCGCGCGCCAACCACTGGGGCCGCGGCCGCTACGCGTGGCACGACCCCGCGCAGGGTCGCAGCAGCGCCATGGCCCTCGTGTCGTTCGATGCGAGCGCCGCCGACGAGGCCCCCGCGCCGTCGCCGCTCTTCATGCAAGCCACCGATGTGGGCATCAGCGCCACCTCGCTCGCCCGGGGCGTGCTCGTGTGGGCCACGTCGATTCGCACGGCCGAGCCCCTCGCCGACGCCGAGGTCACCGTGGCCGACCGCGACGCGCGCGTGCTCGCCTCGGCGCGCACCGACGCGCGCGGCGTCGCGTGGATCGCCCTCGCCGACGGTGCGCTCGGCGGCCGTCACGCGGTGCGCGTCACGCGCGGCGACGACCGCGCGGTGATGGTGCTCGACCCCGCTCAGGGCGCCACGCCGAGCACGCTCGGCCTCGCCGAGAGCGGCGCTCCCCGCGCGGCCGACGCGCCGGTGGCGAGCGTGTGGACCGACCGCGGCGCCTACCGCCCCGGCGAGTCGATGCACACCAAGGCCGTCGTGCGCCGCGTCGACGGCGACGCCGCCGAGGCCGTGCGCCGCGGAACCGTGCGCGTGGTGCTCACGGGACCCGACGGCGACGTGTCTTCGAAGCGCATCGCGCTCAACGCGTTCGGTTCCGTCGACGCCGACTTCGCGGTGCCCGCGTCGGCGATGCTCGGCGAGTACACCGTGGCGGTGTGGTTCGACCCGCCGCCCGCGCGCCCCCGCGGCCGCGCGCGCCCCGCGGCGCCGCAGAGCCCCGTGATGATCGGCTCGGCCTCGGTGCGCGTCGGAGAGTTTCGTCAGCCCACCGTGCGCGTCGACCTCGACCTGCCCACCGAAGCCCTCGCGCAGGGCGACACGATTCGCGCGGCGGTGCGAGGCCAGTACCTCTTCGGCGCACCGACGGCCAACACGGCGGCGCGGTGGACGCTCCTCCGCGACGGCGCCGCCACCTACCCGGTGCGCTGGGACCCGTACACGTTCTCGTCGGTCGACGCCGTGTCCCGCGCGGGCACCGCCGACCAGGGCGAGATCACCCTCGACGCCGACGGCGCGGGCGCCGTCACCGCGCGCGTTTCACTGAGCGCTTCGCAGCGCGAGAAGGCCACCGTCGAGGTGGTGGTGCGCGACGCCTCGGGGCAAGAGACGAGCGCCTGGCGCTCGGTCACGGTGTACCCTGGCGACTACGAGGTGGGCGTGCGCAAGGGTCCCGCGTGGGTGGAGCGCGGCGCGTCGCTCGACCTCGACGCGGTGGTGATCGACCACGGCGGCGTGCCCGTCGCGGGGCGCCCCGTGCAGG
>CANMAT010000735.1 GCA_947494865.1 Deltaproteobacteria bacterium | reverse complement strand
CGCGCGTTCGCGGGGGCCGTGCAGGCCACACCGCAGCCGCCGCAGTGGGCCACGCTGGTGACGGTGCTCGTCTCGCAGCCGTCGGCAGCCATGCCGTTGCAGTCGCCGAAGCCCGCGGGGCAGGCGTAGCGGCACGCGCCCGTGGCGCAGGTCGCCGCCGCGTTGGTGCGCGCCGCACACGCAGCGCCGCACGCGCCGCAGTGGGAAACGTCGCTGGCCGTCGTGACGCACGCGCCCGAGCACGCAGTCTGCCCGGCGGGGCACGACGTGACGCACGCGCCGCTCACACAGCGCTGCCCCGCCGCACAGCTCACGCCGCACGCGCCGCAGTGCGCGGGGTCGTTGGCGAGCGTCGCGCACACGCCGCCGCACTCGGCCTGCCCCGCGGGGCACGACGTGACGCACGCGCCGGCCGCGCACGACTGCCCGGCGCCGCAGGCCATCCCGCAGGCGCCGCAGTTGCGGCGGTCGGTCTGCGTGTCGGCGCAGAGGCGAACGCCGCCGGCCACGCACTCGGTGAGGGTGCCCGAGCACCCCGAGCGACACATGCCCTCGGAGCACACCTGCCCCGTGGGGCACGCCATGCCGCAGGCCCCGCAGTTGGCGGGATCCGTCGCGGTGGTCACGCACGCAGCGCCGCACGCCGTCTGGCCCGTCGGGCAGCTTGTGCGGCACGCACCGGTCATGCACACCTGGCCTGCGCTGCACGCCATGCCGCAGCCGCCGCAGTGGGTGGGGTCCGTCGCGGTGGTGACGCACGTGGCCCCGCACGCCGTCTGGCCCGTCGGGCACGCGATCTCACAGCGGCCGCCCGTACACGCCTGGCCCGCGGCGCAGGAGGCGCCGCACATGCCGCAGTTGCCGCTGTCGGTGGCGAGGCTCACGCAGCGGTCGCCGCAGACCTCCTGCCCCGCGGGGCAGCTCGTGCGGCACGCGCCCGCCGTGCAGATCTGGCCCGCCGCGCAGGCCATCCCGCAGGCGCCGCAGTGGGCGCGGTCGGTCTGCGTGTCGATGCAGCGGCCCGAGCACACCGTCTCGCCCGCGACGCACGACACCACGCACGCGCCGCCCTCGCAGACCTGACCGGCCTCGCAGCGGGTGCCGCAGGCGCCGCAGTTCTCACGGTCGTTGCGCGTGTCGGCGCAGCGACGCAATGTGCCGCCGTCGCCGCTGGTCGCGCCGCCGCACTGACTGAGGGGCGCCGCGCAGCGGAGCGCGCACGCGCCCTCGGAGCACACCTGCCCCGTGGGGCACTCGGCAGCGCACGCGCCGCAGTTGAACGAGTCGCTGTTGATCGACACGCAGCGTCCGGCGCACACGGTCTGCCCCGCGGGGCACGACGTGCGACAGGCGCTGGCCACGCAGACCTGCCCCGTCGCACACGTGCGACCGCACGCGCCGCAGTTGGAGCGGTCGATGGCCATGTCGACGCAGCGGCCTTCGCAGCGCGTCTGGTCTGCGGGACACGCGCCCACGGGCACGTCGACCGCGGTGTCGATCACCGTATCGAGCGCGGCGTCGCCGACCGCGGGGACGGAGCCTTCGCAGCCGACCGCGGCGAACATCGCCACGACCGCCCACGCAAGCCGCCGCCCCGGTGCGTCGCTCGACGCTCGGAACCACCTACTCATGGAAGCCTCCTTCGAGACCACGGGGTGAGGCGATCGCTCCGTGCGACGCCTTCCTCGTTGTCGCTCGCAGCAATGACACACAATGCCCGCCACGCGGCAGCCCTTGTTGAAAAACGGACGCGCTGCCACGGGTGCCTCACAGGCGCCGCGGGGCCATCGGGGCGTTGCGCCCCCGCCGTCAGATTTCGAGGAGGAGCTCGTCGGGCTCTTGCAGGTACCGGATGATCTCGTAGGCGAAGGCCGCGCCCACGTGCCCGTCGACGATGCGATGGTCGAACGAGAGCGAGAGGAGGGCCACCTCGCCGATCACGATCTGCCCATCGCGCACGACGGGGCGCTGCTTGATCTGGTGCACCCCGAGAATGCCCACCTCGGGAAAGTTGATGATGGGCGTCGCGAAGAGGCCGCCCTGCGCGCCCAGCGAGGTCACCGTAAAGGTGCTCCCCTGGAGGTCGTCGAGCTTGACCTTGCCGATCTTCACGTCGTTGGCGAGGCGATCGATCTCGCGCGCGAGGTCGAGCAGGCTCAGCCGGTCGGCGTTCTTGATCACCGGCACCACGAGGCCCGCGTCGGAAGAGGCCGCCATGCCGATGTTGTAGTACTTGCGATAGACGAGCTCGTTGGTGCTCTCGTCGACCGCCGAGTTGAGCACGGGGTGCTTCTTCAGCGCGGCCACGACGGCCTTCACGATGAAGGGCAGAAACGTGAGCTTGATGCCCCGGGCCTCGGCGCGGGGCTTCATGCGCGCGCGCAGGTCTTTGAGCTCGGTGACCTCGCACTCTTCGACGAAGGTGAAGTGCGCCGCCGTGTTCTTCGACAGCGACATGCGATCGGCGATGCGCCGACGAATGCCCGTGAAGGGCACGCGCTCTTCGAGGGCCTCGGCGCCCTTCGCCGCGGGCGCGGTGATCGACACGGGCGCGCGCGTGGCCATCGCCGTGGGCGCGTGCGAGGGCGCCGACGCAACGGGCGCGGGCGCCGTCACGGACGCGGGCGCTTGCAGCGGCGCGGGCGCCGGCGTCGCGACGGGGGGCGCGATGGGCGGCGGCGCGGCGAGCGGCGCGGCGGCGGGGCGCGAGGCGTAGGCGCGCACGTCGTCGAGCGTGACGCGGCCGCCGGGGCCGCTGGGGCGCACGCGGGCGAGGTCGACGTCGAGCTCGCGGGCGGCCTTGCGCGTCGCGGGCGTCGCGAGGGCCTTGCCGTCGGGCGCGCTGTAGTCGTCGACGGGAGCGCTCGCGGTGACGGCCGCGGGCCCGGGCGTCGCGCTCGTCGCGGTGGCCATGATGTCAGTGCCGGGGAGCGAGTCTTTGATGTCACCCACCGCCGTGGCCGCGGGCTCGGCGCGCTGCGGAGAGGCGGCTCCGCCGAGGTCGATCACGACGAGCACCGCGTGGACCTTGACCACCTGGCCCTCGGCGCCGTTCACCGCGGCGACGGTGCCGGCCTTGGGCGAGGTGATCTCGACGGTGGCCTTGTCGGTCATCACCTCGACGAGGAGCTGATCCTCCTTCACGGCGTCGCCGGGCTTCACGTGCCACTTGACGATCTCGCCTTCGCTCACGCCCTCGCCGATGTCCGG
>CANMAT010000734.1 GCA_947494865.1 Deltaproteobacteria bacterium | reverse complement strand
CGCGCCGCCGCGCGCGCCCCCGCCGTCGCGCTACGGCGAGACCTCGGCGAGCGACGCGACGGTGCGCTCCTCGCGCGACGAGGTGTCGAGGGAGTGGGCCACCTACCGCGCGGTGCAGATCGGCCTCGCGGCGGTCATCGTAGTCATCGTGGTGACCGTCTTCGCGCTGCTCCTGCGGCGCTGACACCCCTACGGATCGTCGAGCGGCGCCAGGCTCTGCGGTCCCGCGGCGCGGTGATCCAGGGCGTCTCGCAGCACGCGCTCTCCCTCGCGGAGCCCGCGCACCTCGACGGTCGACGCGCCCGCGCGCGACACCGGCCACACCGTACGCGCGACGAAGCCCGCGGCGCCGAGCGGCCACGCCACGTACCGATCGCCCTCGCGAAGCAGCGCCGACGCGGGGATGAAGCACCCCGTCCGCGCGCCCACGTCGATCTCTCCGCGCGCCCGCGCCCCCGCGGGGAGCGCGCCGTCGGGGTTGGCCACGTCGATGAGGAGCGTCGCAGATCCGTCGGCGCCCACGATCGGCGCGAGGCCGCGCACGACGCCGCGCCAGCGCATCGCGCCGACAGTGCCTTCGAGGGCCGTCCCTGGCGGCGGGAGGCGGCTGCCGAGGGCGACCGGCGCCTCGATGCGCAGCGGGTCGGTCGCCAGCACGCGCGCGACGAGCGCGGTCGCGCCGCCGGGCGCGGGGATCGTCGGGAGCTCGGTGATCACGCCGTCGATGGGGCTCCGAAGTTCGATGCCCGCGGCGACGGCGCGCTGCGCTTCCAGCGTGGCGCGTGACTGTTCGAGCCGCTGCGTCGCGGCGGTGACGCCGAGGTCGGCCGTCGGGTCGTTGCCGCGCATCGCGGCGCGCCGGGCGTCGACGAGCTGCGCCTCGAGCAGGTGCACCATCGAGCGCTCGTGCGCCACGCGAACCGCGGCGTGCGGGGAGACGAAGCGCGCGACGAGGTCACCCTTGCGCACGCGGGCTCCCCGCGCAACCGCGTAGGACTCGAGCACGAACGAGTACGCGGCGACCGAGAGCGAGACGCGCAGCTCGCGCTCGTCGGAGGGCTGGAGCGTGGCTTCGAAGGTCACGGGCTCCGCCGTGGTGCGCGCCTCGACGGGCGCGATCGCATCAGGGTGCACCGACGGAGCGTATCGCTTCGCAGGGGCGTCGGGGGACTCCCCGCGCCCGTTCACCGGCCCGTGTGAGCGCGTTCACCCGCCCGTGTGAGCGCAGTTGACGGCGCCCGCGCGCGGAGGTGCCATCACGGCGCACCTCCGTTCACCTACGATGCGAGTGAGTCCGATGACCTTTCGTGACGACCGCGAAGCCTCCCACCGACGCGCCGAGGCCCTGCAGCAAGAGGTCGAGACGCTCCAGCGCCAGGTCGCCGCGCTCAAGACGCCCACCTCCGCGCCCGCGTCCACCCCCGCACGCGCCCAGGGCTCCTCCGTCGCGCTGCCGCTCGTCGGGGCGGCCCTTGCCGTGTTCGTCATCGCCTGCGGTGTGCTGCTCGCGACCGGTACCCCGCGGAGCCGTCGGCGCGCGAACGCCGTGTCCGCCTCGCAGCGCGCGCAACACGCCGAGGTCGAGCGCCTCGCAGCTCGCACGCGCGAGGAGCAACCGTCGGCGCCCGCACCCCCGCCCGCGCCGCCCGTCGCAGCGGTCGAGCCCGTGCGCACCGGGCGCATCGCGTGGCCCGCGACCGTCGACGCCGCCGAGGGCGTGCGCGCGCGCCCCGGCGACGCCTGCGTGCTCGACGGCGACTTCGCCGTGCACAACAACGACGTCACCGTGCACTCGCTCACCGTGCGCTGCGGCGACGAGACGCTCTACCGCTTCGACGACGACCCCGCGCACCCCCCGCCCGCCGCCGTGGGCCTGCGCGAGGGGCCTGTGTACGGGGCTGCGACGCACGTGTACCTCCTGCGCTACGACGACGCCGCGGGCGTCTCGACGACGCGCCCCACGCTGAACATCTCGACCCTCCGTCACACCGTCACCCTCTCGCGCGCGGGCGCCACCGCCATGCGCGCGAGCCTCTACGTGCGCGACGTGAGCGACGCGCGTGAGGGCCCCGCGCTCGACATCACGCGGCAGGCGCGCGCGCCGGCCTTCGCGGAGGTGGTCGCGCGCGCGGGGCGGGTGCTGCGCGCGCAGGGCGCGGCCCCGGCGAGGGCGGGCGAGCGCTGCAGCTTCGAAGTTCGCCCCGTGTGGGAGTACGAAGAGAGCTGCCGCGTGGCGCTGCGCTGCGGCGGGCGCATGGTCTACGGCTCGGGCGAGGCGGGCTACCTCGCGTGCGCGCTGCGCGCGGGGCGCCCGGTGGGCGCGCTCGACGAGCGCACGACCTCGGAGGGCGGAGACCCGCGCCTCACGTGGCGCGACGATCGCGTGACGGTGAGCGACTTCGGCGAGGCGGGCGCGTGGAGCCTCGACGTCGGGCTGTGACGGCCCGCGCTCGGGCGCGCCCACGGGTCACTCGGGCTTCGGCGACACGCCGTAGAGAGGCACGGGGATGCTCTCCGGGCGCTCGATGCGGCGCGTGCGACGGCGCGGCGGCGCGCTGCGGCGTACGCCCGCGTCGGGGGCGCGCGCGGGGCCCGCGTCGACGCCCGCGTCGGTGCGCGGGGCGGCGTCGGGCGCGCGCTGCACGGGCGGGGGAACGCCGTACGCGGGCACCACGGTGACGCCGCGCTGGGCCTGCGCTTCGTTGCTCGTGAGCACGGCCACGGCGGGCACCACCGTTAGCACCGCGCCGAGGGCGGCGAGGGCGGCGCGCGAGACGCGGGGCAGCGGGGCGTAGGCGAGCGCGCGCGGCGTGTGCGGGGCGTCGCAGAAGGGGCAGCGCGGTTCGTCGGCGCGCAGGTGGCGCGCGCAGGCCTCGCAGGGGACGAGCGGTGCGGTCATCGGTGATGCTCTCTTTCGGTGCGTCGGGTGGCGCCGCGACGTCGCGTGGCGACGCTACGACGAACGACGCGGGCAGAGGGCGTGCGAAGAAGCATGGCCGACGCGCGAAGGGCTGAGCGAAGCCCCTCCGGCGTTTACGGGACCCGTAAACGCGTTCACAGGTCCTGTGAACGTGTGGGCCCCTCGGGCGGGGGCAGGTGCTCGGGCCAGCGACGGTCGACGAAGGCCTCTTCGTAGCCCGCGAGCTCGGTGCCGAAGGCGCGGTCCCAGAAGCGGAAGAAGAGCCCGTAGTTGCCGTTGAGGCGCTGGTGATG
>CANMAT010000733.1 GCA_947494865.1 Deltaproteobacteria bacterium | reverse complement strand
CGGCGCGCGACAGGCGACGCCCGCCCGCGTCGGGAACCGCCTCGAGCGAGGCCTCGGTGAGGCTCACGACGCAGAAGGGGCACGCGGGCGCGTCGAGGCGAACGTGCCGCGAACACGAGGGGCACGCGACGAGGGGAGCGTTGGACATGCGCCCATTGCACGTCGCCGCGAGGAGGGCTGTCAAGATGTCACGCGTCAGGCACGCCGCGCGGCGGGCCGTGCGGTAACGTCGCGCCCATGCGGATCGCAAGGTACATCGGGGTCGCCGCGCTCTCGCTCGCGGGGGCGGGCGAGGCGAGCGCCAACAGCATGGTCACGCACGTGTGGGTGGCCGAGCAGTCGATCGCGCGCGTCGAGGGGCCGCTGCGCGACATCGTGGGCGACCCGGCGCTGCGCGCGGTGATTCAGAACGGCGCCATCTACCCCGACTCGGGCTACTCGGTGCGGGCCGACTACGGCGAGTGGGCCCACTGGGAGAGCTTTCTCGAGCCGTACCTCCAGTGGATTCGCGCGCGCTACCAGGCCGAGAATTACCGCTCGCCGGACGCGCGGCGCCACGTAGCGTTTCTCATGGGCAACGCCGCCCACAGCATGACCGACCAGACCTTCGACCAGTACTTCGTCGAGCGCGTGCGCCAGTACGATCGCACCGACGCCAACGACCTCGACGTCGGGTCGGACACCTGGCTCATCGTGGAGCACAACGTCACGAGCGCCGCCGACGGAGCGTTCTGGTTCGACGAGATGCCCGGCATTCACATGGCCGTGAACGGCCCCCCCGTGACGCCCGAGCTCTTGCGCCGCGCGGCGGGGCTCACCGCGGGCGCGACGCAGTGGCTCCCGCGCATCGCGCACACGCTCTACGCGCTGCGCTGGCGTCAGATGCCGTGGGGCGGGTCGCACTACATGGACCCGGCCACGCCCGGCTCGTACCCGCAGATCGTGAGCGCCACGGCCGCGTACTGGAGCTTCCTCTGGCAGCGCCTCCAGAACGCCGCCCCCGCCGACGCCGCGCCCCTGTATTCATGGCCCGCGCCTTCACAGACGAACTTTCCCGTCGACCGCAACGACATCGAGAGCCGCATCGTGGTCACCACGGCGTGGGGCCTCGACGACGCCACCGTCAGCGCCGCCACCGTGCGGGTCATCGGCCCCGACGAGTCGGTGGTGCCCGCGCGCGTCTCGCGCTACGGCAGCGAGGGCAACACCGTGATGGTGCGCACCGACGGCGACCTCGCGTTCAACACCGCGTACCGCGTCGAGCTCGCGGGCACCATCCGCGCGTACCGCGGGGCGCCCATCGGGCGCGCGCTCACGATCCCGTTTCGCACCCGCTGCGCGCCCGATCGCCTCGCCGACTGTCCCGCCCTCCCCGTTCCGCTGCCCACGCTCGCAGACCCGCCCGTGAGCAACCCGCAGCCCCCGGAGGGCATGGACGCGGGCACCGGCACGGTGGTGATGGTCGACGACGCGGGCCTGCCCACGAAGCCCCCGATGTCACGCCCCGCCGCGTCGAGCGAGGGCGGCTGCAGCGCGGGTCGCCGCTCCGACGCGGGGGTGAGCGCGCTGGCGATGCTCGCGGTGTGCGCGGCTGCCCTGCGTCGCCGCTCGAAGCGCGGCTGAGACCTGTACTAAGGTGCGCGCCGTGACGCACCCCACACTGCACCAGTGGCTCTCCGAGGGGCCCTTCGCGCTGGCCATGTCGTCGGGCTTCTTCGGCTTCTACGCGCACGCGGGCGCGCTCACGGCGCTCGAAGACACTGGCTTCACCGCGTCGTCGTACGCAGGCTCGAGCGCCGGCGCCCTCGTCACCGGGATGCGCGCCGGCGGCGTCTCGCTCGACGAGATTCGCCGCGACCTGGCGTCCTTGCGACGCGGCGATTTATGGGACCCGGGTGTTGGGCTCGGAGTGCTCCGCGGACGCCGCTTTCGATCGCGCCTGGAGTCGATGCTGAAGGTCGAGCGCGTCGAGCACTGCGCGGCGCCCTACGCGGCCTCGGTGTACGACCTCGGGGCGCGCACCACCAAGGTGCTCACGCGCGCGCCGCTCGCGCTGGCGATCCACGCGTCGTGCGCGGTGCCGGGGCTGTTTCAGCCGGTGTGGCACGAGGGGCGCGCGCTCGCCGACGGAGGCATCGCCGATCGGCCTGGAATCATGGGGCTTCGTGAGGGTGAGCGCGTGCTGCACCACCACCTCGCGTCGCGCTCTCCGTGGCGGCGGGAGGGGAGTCCGTCGATGCGTCCGCCGCGGCGCGCGGGCCTCGTGGCGGTGTCCATCGACGGGGTGACGCGGCTGCACCCCTTCGCGCTCGAGCGCGGCATGGTGGCGTTTCGCGAGGCCGAGGCCGCGATGCGCCGGGCGCTCGCCGAGCCCGTGCGCGATGGGCTCGTGGCGCTCCACGTGTGAGGGGCACGGGAGCCTTCCGAGACACCCTTCACGGCCCCGGCACCCGTCTCCGGACGCTCCCCCGACGTGGGGTACACAATTCGGAATCACTCCTCGGGAGCTCCCCCGACGGCCTTCACGCGCCCGGAGCGCTAATAGATTCGCTCCGTCGACAGGCGCGATGGCGCGCCGCCCGCAGAGAGGAACCTCATCCACCGATGGCCTACCGACGATTCACCGACCGCACGACCCTCATCGAAGCGCGCGAGAGCACCGAGTACACCTTCGAAGCGCTCGACGCCTACCCCGACGAGGCCGTGCACACCCTGGGGCAGCCCCTCGACGCCCACCTCGCGAAGCTCGCCACCCTCGAAGCCTCGCGCCGCAAGGCCCGTCGCATGGGCACGCTCAAGCTCCGCAAAGATGTGCTCACCGCGCAGGCCGAGGTCGAGGCCGACATCGCGCGGGCCATCGAGCGCCTCGACCGCGCCTGGCGCTCCGTCGACGGCGGGCTCACGACCTTCGCCGCCGAGCGCGACCTCCCCGCCGACTTCAACGAGCGCTTCTTCCCCGCGGCGTCGGGCGCCACGAAGAAGCGCGCCGACCCCGACCGCGAACCGAAGCCCGCGTAGTGGCCGTGAGCGGCAGCGTGCGTGGTCACGCCTCGCCGAACGCGCGCCGCACGGCGTAGGCCCCATTGGGCCTCCACACGAGCGCTGCGCCCCGACGGTGGCGCTGTCAGAAGCTCTTCACCCGTCGCTCCAGAAGGCCAGCCTTCACGTTGGTGTGTACGACGAGCGGCTGCTCGCCGACCTTGCGGGCGAAGAAGGG
>CANMAT010000732.1 GCA_947494865.1 Deltaproteobacteria bacterium | reverse complement strand
GTGGTGCGCATCGAGCGCCCGTCGAGCCCGCTGCGGGCCGAGGTGGTGGGCTTCGAAGACGCGCTCGCGGTGCTCATGCCCCTGGGCGACCTCGCGGGCGTTGGGCTCGACGACGCGGTGAAGCCAACGGGCGAGCGCGCGGCCTTCGCGTGCGGCGAGGGCGTGCTCGGGCGCGTGCTCGACGCGCTGGGCGAGCCCCGCGACGGCGGCGGCGCCTTGGCGGGTGAGCGCGTCGCGTGGGCGGTCGACCGCGCGCCGCCGGACCCGCTGCGGCGCGCGCGGGTGCAGGCGGTGATGCCCCTCGGCGTGCGCGCGATCGACGGCCTCGCGACGGTGGGCGCGGGGCAGCGCGTGGGCGTGTTCGCGGGCGCGGGGGCGGGCAAGAGCGCGCTGCTCGCGCAGGCGGCGCGCAACGCGGCGGCCGACGTCGTGGTGGTGGGCCTCGTGGGCGAGCGCGGGCGCGAGGTGCGCGACTTCCTCGAAGACGCGCTCGACGCGCCCACGCAGCGGCGCGCGTGCGTGGTGGTCGCCACGAGCGACGAGGCGCCGGTGCTGCGGGTGCGCGCGGCGAAGGTGGCGATGAGCGTCGCGGAGTTCTTCCGCGAGCGGGGCGCGCAGGTGCTGCTGCTGCTCGACTCGGTGACGCGCGTGGCGCGGGCGCAGCGCGAGGTGGGCCTCGCGGCGGGCGAGCCCGCGGTGCGTCGGGGCTTTCCGCCGAGCGTGTTCGCGGCGCTCCCGCGGCTGCTCGAGCGCGCGGGGCCGGGCGAGCGCGGAGCCATCACGGCGCTGTGCACCGTGCTCGTCGAGGGGGGCGACCTCGACGAGCCCATCGCCGACGAGGTGCGGGGCATCCTCGACGGTCACGTGGTGCTCGACCGCTCGCTCGGCGCGCGGTGCCGCTGGCCCGCGGTCGACGTTCCGCGCTCGCTCTCGCGGGTGATGGACGCCCTCGTGAGCCCCGCGCACCGCGCGGCGGCGGCGAGGGTGCGCGCGTGGGTGAGCGCCCTCGACGCGGGCCGCGACCTCATCGCCATGGGCGCCTACGCGCCGGGCCGCGACGCGACGCTCGACGAGGCCCTCGCGCGCCGCGGAGCCCTCGAGGCGTTTCTCGCGCAGCGCGCCGACGAGTCGAGCGGCTTCGAAGAGACGGTAGAGCGCCTGCTCCGATTGTAGGATCGCGCTACGCGAAGGCGCCGCGGAGGGCGAACACGAGGTCGCTCCAGGGCTCGCGCGCGGCCTCGACGGAGCCCGTGAGGTTGAGGTAGCCGTGAATGAGCGACGGGTAGCGCCGCGCCTCGACGGGCACGCCGGCGTCGCGCAGGCGGCTCGCGTAGGCCTCGCCCTCGTCGCGGAGCGGGTCGAAGCCGGCGGTCTGCACGAGGGCCGGCGGGAGCCCGGCGAGGTCGGGGGCGAACCACGGCGAGGCGCGCGGGTGCCGCCACTGGGAGGCGTCGGGCACATACTGCGCGCGAAACCACGCGATGGACTCCTCGGTGAGCAGAAAGCCCTCGGACATGATGCGCGCCGACGGGAACGACCTGGTGTTGTCGACCACGGGGTACACCAGGGCCTGGAGGCGCGGGCGCTGCGTGTCAGCGCGGGTGTCGAGGGCCACGACGGCGGCGAGGTTGCCGCCCGCGCTGTCGCCCGCGACGGCGACGCGCGCCGGGTCGACGCCGAGGCGCGCGGCCTCGCGGATGACCCAGCGAAAGGCCTCCGTGGCGTCGTCGGCGGCGGCGGGGAAGGCGTGCTCGGGCGCGAGGCGATAGTCGACGGAGATCACCACGCAGCGGGCGTCGTGGGCGAGCGAGCGGCACACGCGGTCGTGCGAGGTGAGGCCGCCGAGCGCGAAGCCGCCGCCGTGGAAGAACACCACCGCGGGGGAGGGCGCGGCGAGGTCGCGCGGGCGGTACACGCGCACGTTGAGGTCGTCGCGGACGCGGTCGTCGTCGGCGCTGGCGAGGGCCGCGGGCGGCGGGGCGAAGACGTGCGCGTCGAGGTCCATCGCGGCGCGGGCGGCGGCGACGTCGCCGCGGTCGGTGAGCCCGCGGCCCAGGCGCTCGGCGACGAAGAGCATGCACTGGAGCTGCTCGTCGAGGACGCACCCGTCGCGCGTCACGCGGCGACCGCCCGAGAGCCGCACGAGCGCGGGGCGAGGGAGCTTGAGCAGCGCGCGCCCGGCGGCGCCTTGAACGCGAAGGTGGAGGGGTACAGGTTGCATCGCGCGCATGGTGGCACACCACGGCGAGGCTTCGTCAATGAGGGCGTTGCGCGCGAGGCGGGATGAGCGGCGCTCAGGCCGTCTCGCGGATGAGGAGCCCGCGGAGGTCGTCGAGGCGCTTCGAGAGCTCGATGATGGCCTCCGACGGGTACTGGCGGATCACCTCGTTTTTGGTGCTGTCGACGAGCTTCACGATGATCTGGCTGCTGCCCTCGGCGACGGAGAACTCGAGGTGCGGCTCGAGGCGCTGCACCGTCGAGTTGAGCTGCTTGAGCACCTCTTCGAGCTGCTTCTTCGCCTCGTGGTTGCTGTCGAGGGTGTCGCCCGTCGACACGTTGGCCTCGACGATCTTGTGCTGCGGCTCTTCGGGGGGCTGCACCGACGAGAGCTTCTGCGGCTGATTGAGCGAGCGTTGCGGCTGCGCAACCTCGAGGGGATTCACTGCCGTGAACGGCAGAGGAGCTGAAAGATCGACGCGCATGACGAGGCCTCTCCCACCTGAAACAGCGGTTGCTGATCGATACGTCGAACCTACACCCCACAAACACCCTCGCACAAGAAGGTCTGACGGAGGAATTTCACGACCGGTGTGTACTTTCGGGGCACATACGCGCGGGCGCCCTGAGGGTGATCGCGAAAAATCGGCATTTGGTGCGAGGTGTGCGGCGGGCGCGTTCGATGGGTGCCCAGCGACGGTCGGCATTCGACTGGAGCTCCAGTGGGGGCCTCTGTGAGCAAGGGTCAGCGGGTGCGCTGACACGCGGTGACGGCGGCGTCGCATGCGCCGCCGACGCGCTGCGCAGCCGCGATGCACGCCTCGCACTGCGCGGGGGAGAAGCCCGGGCGCGCAGGGTCGCACGCGCCGCCGGCGGTCGTGGCGCACGCTCCGGCGACCGGGGGCGTGGCGCTGGCGCTGCCGAACACGCAGTCGATCTGGGCCTGGAGGGTTGCCGCCGCCGCGGGGCTCGCCGCCGCCCTGCACCCCTGCACACACACCGGC
>CANMAT010000731.1 GCA_947494865.1 Deltaproteobacteria bacterium | reverse complement strand
TTCATCGCCCCGGCGCCATCGCGATCACCATCGCCACGTTCGACTCGTTCACCGGCGAGATCTACGACGCCGACATGGAGTTCAACACCTTCGACGACGCCACCAACCGCGACGGGTTTCACTTCTCCGTGGCGCCCGTGGTGTCCGACCCCGGCGCCGCCGACCTGCAGACCATTCTCACCCACGAGTTTGGGCACTTCATGGGCCTGTCGCACAGCGACAACGACCGCGCCGTGATGTGGCCCGAGGCGGCGCCCAGCGAGATTCGCCGCGACCTCACGGCCGACGACGCCGCGGGCATGTGCGCCATCTACCCCGAGCAGAACACGCCCAACGCACGCTGCGTCGCCGTGCCCTACGGCGGGCTCACCACGCAGGTCGGCGGCACCGTGGTGACCGCCGGCGAGTGCTCCCTGCGCCCCGGGGGCCTCGCCTCGCGCCGCGCCCCGCTGGCGGTCTTCGCCGCCCTCGGGCTCGTCCGATGGCGCAGGCGTGAACGGCGCGCTACGCGCCCTTCGTGACGGGCTGAACCCGTACGGCGCGGCGCCACCCGTTGTGAACGCGCAGACACGCACCTCCCGCCGAAGGCTCCGCGCGTTCACGGCCCCGCCTCGCTCATACGATCTGTATCCGCGCTGAATCCCTTTCTAGAAGGGAACTTTCGCGCGGCACACCCGTTGCGATGAGGCGTCGTCGGAGGGCATCAGACGCCATGAATGCTTCGTCGTACAAGACCCTGTCTGACTCGGAACTTCTGCAGCAGCTCCTGACCCTCGACGAGGCCGCGTGGCGCGAGTTCCACCGCCGCTACGACCGCATGATCGGCTCGTGCGTGCACCGCGTGGTGACCCGCTTCAGCAAGGTCGTCGCGTCCGACGCCATTCAAGAGATCTGCGGAACCATCTACGCGAGCCTCCTCGCCAACGACATGCACAAGCTCCGGCGCTTCGAAGTCGAGCGCGGCAACAAGCTCGGCACGTGGATCGGGCTCATCTCCATCAACGCCACGTGGGACTACCTCCGCCGCACCGTGCGCCGCCCCATCGTCGACCCGATGATGCTCTCCGAGCGCCTCCACGACGACGTCGACTTCATCGGCCGCCAGATCGCCCGCGAAGACTGTGACCGCCTCGCGGCCATCGTGCGCGCCCTCCCGCCCCGCGATCAGGAGTTCGTGCGGCTCTGCTTCTTCGAAGGCGCCTCGCCGCAGGAGGTCGCCGACGCGCTCGGCCTCGGGCTCAAGAGCGTCTATACCAAGAAGCACCGCATCATGCGCCAGCTCCGCGAGGCCTTCGCCGCCCAGAGCGCGCGCGCCCCCGCAGGGGAGCCCGCCTCCGCCGCCGCCTGAGGCCCGCCTCCCGCTACCGCCGCGGGCGCGTGAGCGTCCAGTGTCGGTCGCTCGTCTTTGCCACCGTCGCCCCGCGCAGCCCCGCCGCCTCCGCCGCCTCACGCACCTCGTCGACCGTCAGCGCCGCGTGCAGCGACGCGTGAAACAGCGACCGCGCGAGCGCGCTCTCGCCCGCCGCGTAGCGCTCCACCAGCGCGTCGACCTCGTGCCCCTGCTCGGGGCGGCACAGGTCGCGAACGAACACCGCGCCCCCGTCGCCCGCGGCCTTCGCCAGCGCGCGAAACATCACCCGGGCATCGGGCACGTGATGCACCAGGCTGTTCGATGTCACCAGGTCGTGGTCGGCGGGGCCGTAGGGGAGCGCGCCCACGTCGCACAGCACCAGCGCCACGCGGTCGGTGACGCCCGCGCGCGCCACGTTCTCCGCCGCGCGGCGCAGCATGGCGGGCGCGAGGTCGACCGCCGTCACACGCACCGCCGCGTCGCGCGCGCACAGCTCGATCGGAATGAGCCCCGTGCCCGCGCCGAGGTCGAGCACCCGCCGCGCGTCGGGGTTCGCGGCGCGCGCGTCGTCGACGAAGCGGCGGTTCACGTCGCGGTGGTCCATCTCGTCGTAGGCGCGCGCCTCGTCGGCGGAGTCCATCGCCTCGGGCTCGAGCGTGCGCGCGAGGCGCGCGGGGGGGCGCTCGTTCTCGAGCATCCCCGCGGGGAGCGAGTGGCCCATGCGGTCTTGCTTGGCGCGCAGATACTCGCGGCTCAGCGCGTTGACGGGCACCGACACGGGCTCGCGCAGCGTGACCGGAACGCCCTCGGCCTCGAGCCCCTGCACCTTGAGCGGGTTGTTGGTGAGCAGCACCACCGAGCGAACGCCGAGGGCGCGCAGCATCTCGGCCGCCGGGCGGTAGCTCCGCAGGTCGTCGGCGAAGCCCAGCAGGCGGTTGGCGTCGACCGTGTCGTGACCCTGCGACTGCAGCGCGTACGCGCGAATCTTGTTGCCGAGCCCGATGCCCCGGCCCTCCTGACGGAGGTAGAGCACCACCCCGGCGCCCGCGTCGGCGATGCGGCGCAGCGCGTGGTCGAGCTGCTCGCGGCAGTCGCACTTGAGCGAGTGGAGCGCCTCGCCCGTCCAGCACTCGGAGTGCACCCGCGTGAGCACCGCCTCGCGGTCGGCGACGTCGCCGCACACGATCGCCACGTGCTCGACCGGCGCGCACGACGCGTCGCCGTTGCAGGGGCGCTCGCGGAACACCATCACGCGAAAAACGCCGTACTCCGTGGGCACGGGGGCCTCGGCGTAGAGGTCAAGCGCGAAGGAATCGGCGGGTGCGTCGGTCATCGGGGGGCGCGGAGCATTGTCGCGACCCGCGCGACGCGTCAAGCGTGACGGTAGTTCGCGGTCGCCGCGGGGCCTGCGATAGGCTCCGCGCCCTCTGCCATGAAGATCATCAGCTGGAACGTGAACGGCCTCCGCTCGGCCCTCAAGGTGGGCTTCCTCGACTGGTTCAAGGCCGCCGACCCCGACGTGCTCAACCTCCAGGAGATTCGCGTCGAGTGGGAAGAGCTCGACCTCTTTACCCGCGACGAGCTCACCGCGCGCCACGACGTGTGCTGGTTTCCCGCGTCGTCGAAGAAGGGCTACTCGGGCGCCGCGACGCTCACCCGCAGGGCGCTGGGATTCACGCACCAGAAGGGCCTGGGCATCAAGGCCTACGACGACGAGGGGCGCATCGTGGTGAGCCGCTCACCGCAGTTCACCTTCGTCGCGGGGTACTTCCCCAACGCGGCCGCGGAGCTCGTGCGGCTGCCCTTCAAGCGCCAGTTCTCCAAAGATCTCACGGCCTACGTGAAGGCATGCCACCAGCGCGGCGAGAAG
>CANMAT010000730.1 GCA_947494865.1 Deltaproteobacteria bacterium | reverse complement strand
GCGAGGGCGTCTTGGAGCTCGGAGACGGAGCCGTCGTCGAGGGTGACCCAGCGGCGCTTGTTGCGCAGCGCCTCGCGCACCGCCTCGATGTCGGCGGCGAGCTCGCCGGCGTCGAAGCGCACCTCGGTGTCGAGCAGGCCGCCCTGGAGCGCCACGCGCACGCGGGCCTTCACGGGGGGGCGCACGGCGACGCGGCGGAGGTTCTCGGCCACCATGAGCGAGAGCGTGGCGGCGTGGGCGTCGCGCAGCGTCGGGATGCCGCGCACCCAGAAATCGACGGCCTCCTGCTGCGTGGCGATCCACGCGCGCTCGTCGTCGCTCCAGCGCAGGCCCGCGGCGGCCACGCGGGCCGCGGCGAGCTCCTCGTGGGCGAGGTCGCGGCGCGCGTCGTGTTCGAATTCGACGGCGTTGACGGGGCCCGACGGGGTGAGCTCGAGCGTGCCGAAATCGTAGCGGGCCTCGAGGGTGGCGCGCACGTCGAGGGCGGCGCCCGCCACGCGGAGCGTGACGTGGGCCACGGCGCGCGGCGCGAGGCCCATCTGCTCGGGCGGGGGGAGGCCCACGGCGCGGCCCGAGAGCGCGCGCTGCAGGCCCGCGTAGACGCTCGCGGCGTGGCGCACGGGGAGCTCGGCGGAGGGGCGGCAGTGCACGTTCCACGCGACGTCGAGGTCGACGGTGGGGTCGATGGGAAAGAACGTGGCGCGCGCGGGCACCCACAAAAACGGGAAGGGCCCCGAGAGGAGCACGGCCTCGCTGGCCGACACGTCGAGCGCGCCGTCGGCCGTCTGCCAGCGGCCCTCGAGGGCGGGCACGGGCTCGGCGGCGGGCTCCGCCGCGGCGGTGTGATCTGCGCGGAGCGACACCGCGGCGCGCGCGAGCGTGGTGCGCACGAGGCGCAGCGACGCGAGGTCGTCGGAGAAGCGCGCGGGCTCGCGGCCCGCCTCGCCGACGAGCACCTCGCGGCGGGCCTCGCGCAGGATGTGGAGCGCCACGGAGGCCGACGCGCCCGCGAGCTCGATGCCCTTGCGGCCGCGCGAGAGGGGCTTGCCGAGCGCCACGAGCCTGCGCTCGAAGGGCGGGAGCCCGCGGCTCAGGAGGTCCCTCGGCTCGAGGAGCGTGCGCTCGACGGGATCCATGAGGCGCATCTCGACGAGGGGCGCCGCGTGCTCGGAGGCGACGTGCGCGCGGGGCCGGGCGTCGACCACGACGAGGCGCACCTCCCACGCGCGCTGCGCGCCCTGCGGCGGGAGCGCGAACCACTCGGCCCCCACGGCGAGCGCGTGGAGCTCGTCGCGGGCCGACGCGCGCAGCGCCGGGAGCTCGGCGAGCATGTCGCGCAGGGGAGCGCCGGTGAGCAGCGCGTCGAGGAGGCGCGGGTGCACCGCGAGGTCGCACAGGAGCGCGGGCGCGTGCACGCACCGCACGCCCCACCCGTTGCATGTGCAGCCCGAGAGGATGCGCACGCGGTCGGCGCCCTGCGCCTCGAAGACGACGTTCACCTCGAAGGCCGCCACGCGGTTGGACCGTCGGCCGCGCCACACGGGGAGGCTGGGGCTCACCACGGAGCTCTGCAGCGTGGCCGTGAGGGTGCCGCCGGCGATCTTCGGCGGGCGCGCGTACTCGAAGCGATGCGCGAGCGCAGCCTGCACAACGTCGCGCCCGAACGCGGGCGCGAGGGCCGCGAGGGTCAGGAAGTTCTTCCACGCGGGCGCGGGCGTCTCGTTCATTTCGGAGGGCGTATGCTGATACCGCCACGCCCGAGACACAAGCGCCGAACGCCGCGCGTCACCCCAGCCTCGCCGCGAGCGCGGCCCCGTCGCGCGGTCGCGTCGCGGGGTCGTCGGCGAGGCACGCGGCCATGAGCTCGGCGAGGGGCCCCGCGGCGCCGGGCACGAGGTCGCGCATGAGCGCACCGAACGCGTACGTGTCCGCCGTGGGCTCGACGGTGCCGCCGGCGCGCGCTTCCGGGGGCACGTACCCCGCGGTGCCTTCGAGGGCGCTCGCGGGCTGCCCCGCGCGGCGCGCGAGGCCGTAGTCGGTGAGCACCGCGCGGCCGTCGGCGCGCACGAGCACGTTGCCGGGCTTGAGGTCGCGGTGCACCCATCGGCGCGCGTGGGTGTGGGCGAGCGCGCGGGCCACGTCGCGGAGCCAGCCGTGGGCCTCGCGCGGGTCGACGGTGCCCCGGGCGATGCGCGTGCGCAGGGCGCCGCCGGCGCAGTGCTCCATCACCAGGGCGCCGGTGTCTTCGAAGAGGTCGTGCACGCGCACCACGCAGGGCGAGGCCACCGCGGCGGCGACCTGGGCCTCGCCGCGGAGGCGCGCGTTGCGGTCGGCGCGCGCCTGCGGGTGATAGAGCTTGAGCGCCACCTCGCGGCCCACGCGCTTGTCGCGCGCGAGGTACACGGCCCCGGCGCCGCCGCGCCCGAGCTCGCGCAGGAGTTCGAAGCGCCCCATGGCCTGCGACGCGTCGGGGGCGAGGAGCGTGGCGCCCGCCTCGCCGGCCCGCACGGGCTTCTTGAGCCGCGCGTGGCGCTCGCGCGCGCCGGGGTACTCGAGGTCGACGGCGAGCGCCGACTCGTACCAGCCGAGGCCGCCGCCCGCGTCGCCCGACTGCGCTGCGAGGTCGCCGAGGCGCATCATCGCGGGGGGCGCGTCGCGCAGGGGCCCCGCCGCGACGGCGCGGAGGATCACGTCGGCGGAGTCGCGCTCGCCGCGGGTGAGAAAGAAGTCTGCGAGGTCGACGCGCGCGGTCGCCGTGAGGTCGCTGTGGGCGGCGTGCTCGCGGAGCCATCGGAGGAGCGACAGCGACGCGGTGCGCGTGACGCGGGCGCCGTCGAGGGCGACCCGCACGCGGCGAACCGCCTCTGGGACAGGGAGCCCCGCGAGGTCGGCGATGGGGTCGGGCTCGGCCCGCGGCGGCGGCGACGAGGGGCGCGGCGCGGGGGGCTTCGCGGCGTCGACGCGCTCGTCGGGCGTGGGGTACGGGTCGGGCGAAAACAGCTTGCGAAAGAGGTAACGCAGTCCCATCGGCGGTGCGCCACTCTGCACCCGAACGCCCCCGCACCTCAACCGCGCTCCGCGCGCCGCGGGCACCGAGTCCGCGGTCGATGTGCATCGCGATGGCCGCGCGAAATGGTTGAATTTTCGACCTGAACACGGCCACAGTCGACACGTTCGCGAGTCGACTGCGGCGACGGGTGGAGAGCCCTCGCGCAGCCCCTC
>CANMAT010000729.1 GCA_947494865.1 Deltaproteobacteria bacterium | reverse complement strand
TTGAGCTCTTCATGCGCCGTCCTAGAAGGTCACCGAGGCCGTGACGCCGAGGTGCCACAGCGAGCCGCCGTAGCGCATGGGCGCGCCCGTCACCGCGGTGCCTTCGCGCGTGGCGAGCGCGTGCACCTGACCGAAGGCGTCGAAGGAGAAGCGCGAGCCCGCGCCGCCCGTGGAGAGCCCCGCGCCGAAGGTGAACGCGTGGCGGTCGGCGTCGAGGTACTGCCGCGTCGGCGTGGCCGCGGGGGCGGGCGAGGGCTCGAAGAAGTAGCCTCCGCGCGCGACGACCTGGGGGCCGCCGTCGAAGGTCCAGCGGTGCTCGACGGCGACGCGGGGCACGAGGGTGTCGGCGAAGTCGGGCGCGGGCGGGGCCGCGCTCGTCTCCGTGGTGGCCTCGGAGGGGCCGGGGTAGGCGCTCCATCGCTTGCCCGTCACGGCGAGGGCCACGGTGAACCCGCCGTGCTGCCACGCGCCCTCGAACTGCACCTGCGCGGGGTCGTACTGGGCCACGCCGGCGATGTTGAGCGGCGGCACCGGGATGCCCAGCTCGGGCGCCGAGATGGTGACCCCGAAGCGCGCCACGAGGGCTCCGCGGAGGGTGGCCCCGACGCGCCAGTCGCCGCGCTCCCAGCTCGCGCCGACCAGCGGGGCGTACGAGGCGATGAGCTGGTTGTCGATGCGCGAGGTGGAGCGCCCGGAGGCGTCGTTGGTGACGAGCACCGCGCCCTGGAGGGCCGCGAGCACCGTGACGCCCGCGCCGACGCGGATGCCGTAGCCGAGGTCGACGCCGACGCCCGCCTGCAGCGCCACCGACTGCACGCGATCGGGGAGCACTACAAACTGCGGCGTCTCGGCGCGCAGGATGCGGCCGCGCACGATGATGTCGGTGGGCGTAAAGAACCCGAGGCCGACGCCCACGCGGTTGCGGAGAACGCCACCGAAGGGGAGCGGGAGCGACAGGCCGATGAGCGTGGCGCGACCGGGCGCGGCGGCGAAGTAGTTGCCGTCGAGCGCGAGGCCGAAGCCCGTGCCCACGTAGCCGAGCGTGAGGCTGCGGTCGCGGGCGCGGGAGAGGGCCGCGGGGTTGGCGTGCACGGCGCCGTAGTCGTCGGCGTAGGCGGCGCCGGTGCCCGCCATGGAGACCGAGCGCGCGCCGTAGCCGAAGAGGTCTTGCGGCGAGGCGTCGGCCGCCGACGCGAACGCGAGGAGGCACAGCGCCCACGACCACCGGAGTGCCATCACAGCCGCGGAGGGTAACAACATCGGCGCGGCGCGCGCGAGGGTTACAAGCGTCTTGCGGGGCGGTGGGGTGCGCGCGTACGGTCCCGCGCGATGTCCCGGCGGCGCGTTCTTGTGATTACGCCTACCTACAACGAGCGTGAGAACCTCGAGACCTTCGTGACGCTGCTCTTCGGCGTCGAGGCGGGGTGCGACGTGCTCGTCGTCGACGACAACTCGCCCGACGGCACGGGCACGCTGGCCGACGAGATGGCGGCGCGCGACCCGCGCATTCACGTGATGCACCGCGCGGGCAAGATGGGCCTCGGGAGCGCGTACCTCGCGGGCTTCGCGTGGGCCCTCGCGCGCGGCTACGACGTGGTGTTCGAGATGGACACGGACCTCTCGCACGACCCGCGCTACGTGCCCGACATGCTGCGCGCGGTCGACGCGGGCGCCGACATTGTCATCGGGTCGCGCAACATTCCCGGCGGCGGCGTCGAGGGCTGGGGCCTCGGGCGTCACCTGCTCTCCAAGGGCGGGAGCGTGTACTCGCGCACCATTCTGGGCATCGGGGTGCGCGATCTCACGTCGGGCTACAAGGCCTTCACGCGGCGCGCGCTCGAGGCCATCGGGCTCTCGTCGGTGAAGAGCAACGGGTACTCGTTTCAGATCGAGCTCACGTACCGCGGCCTTCAGCGCGGGCTCAAGGTGGCCGAGGTGCCCATCACCTTCGTCGACCGTAGGGCGGGCGCTTCGAAGATGTCGCGGAAGATCTTCGCCGAGGCCATCGGCATGGTGTGGAAGCTGCGCGCCGACGCCCTCCGCGGCAGGCTCTGACCGGCGTGTGACGCTTGTGCTCGGGGCGTGCGTCCCGTAGCTTTCGGCCCCCTTTCTGGAGGCCTGTCATGCGTTATTCACGGTCGTTCATTCCTACGCTGCGCGAAGACCCCGCCGAGGCGCGCAAGAACCCGTCGCACCGTCTGCTTCTGCGCGGCGGTTATGTTCGCCAGATCGGCGCGGGCATCTATGAGTTTCTCCCGCTGGGCCTGCGGGTGCTGAAGAAGGTCGAGGGCATCGTGCGCGCCGAGATGGACCGCGCCGGCGCCCTCGAGGTGATGATGCCCGCCCTGGTGCCCGCCGATCTCTTCAAAGAGACGGGCCGGTGGGACCTCTTCGGGTCGACCCTTTTTCGCCTCAAGGATCAGAAGCGCAACGACTATCACCTCGGCCCCACGCACGAGGAGGTGATCACCGACATGGTGCGCGCCACGGTGCGCTCGTACCGGCAGCTCCCGATCAACCTCTACCAGATTCAGTGGAAGTATCGCGACGAGGCGCGGCCCCGCGCCGGGCTCCTGCGCTGCCGCGAGTTTCTCATGAAAGACGCGTACAGCTTCGACGTCGACGAGGCCGGCGCGCTCGCCAGCTATCGCACGATGCGCGAGGCGTACGTTCGCATCTTCAAGCGCGTGGGCCTCGATTTTCGCATCGTGGCCGCCGACTCGGGCGCCATGGGCGGGAGCACCAGCGCCGAGTTTCAGATTCTCGCCGAGACCGGCGAAGACGCCATCGTAGTGTGTTCGCAGTGCGAGTACGCGGCCAACGTCGAGGCCGCGACGGCGAAGCCCGTCGAGGCCGCGGCGGTGACCGTCGAAGCCTCGACGCAGCGCCCCAAAGAGGTGGCCACGCCGGGCAAGAAGACCATCGAAGAGGTGGCCGAGTTTCTCGGCGTCGACGCGACGAAGACCGTGAAGGCGGGCGCGTTTCTCTACGGCAAGGCGCCGGGCGACGCGGGGCAGCTCGTGATGGTGTTCGTGCGCGGCGATCGGCGCATCAACGAGGTGGCCCTCGCGCGCGAGACGGGCGCCCAGTGGCTCCGCCCCGCGGAGGATGATGAGCTCACCGCCCGCGGCGTGGTGGCGGGCTACATCGGCCCGCAGGCGCTGCCCGCGGGCGTCGAGAAGGTGCTCGTCGACCGTGAGCTCGCGGGCGCCGTGGACACCATC
>CANMAT010000728.1 GCA_947494865.1 Deltaproteobacteria bacterium | reverse complement strand
GAGCGCGCCGCCCTCACCGACATGAAGGCCGTGCGCGACAAGGTTCAATCGCTGCGCAACCTCGGGTATCGCATCGCCGTCGACGACCTGGGCGCGGGCTACGCGGGGCTCCAGAGCCTGGTGATCCTCACGCCCGAGATCGTAAAGATCGACATGGAGCTCGTGCGCAACATCGACACGTCGCCCACGAAGGCCACGCTCGTCGCGGCGGTGATCACCCTGTGCCGCCAGCTCGGCGCCAAGGTGATCGCCGAGGGCATCGAGACCGACGAAGAGTTTCGCGCCCTTCAGAGCATGGGCTGCGAGTTTCTGCAGGGGTACTACTTCGCGAAGCCGGGGCCCGCGTACCCCGCGGTGCGCTGGCCCTCGTAGGCGCGCAGCGAGGGTTCGCCGCCGCCCGCTCAGCGACGCGCGCGAAAGCCCACCCACCCCAGATGCGGGAGGCCGTGGTCGGCCGTCACGGCGCGACCGTCGTCGGAGACGCGGCCCGTATCGACCACGCCCATGGAGCCCGGCGCGAGCGCGCCCTCGAGGGCGGCCTCGCCCACCATCACAAACTCCACCGCGGCGCCCGGCGCGAGGCCCGCGTCGTTGGGGAGCGTCACGGCGGCCGGGGCGGTGCAGCGCGCGCCCGACGGGGCCACCGCGTACATCCCCGCGACGCCCGACGCCGCGAGGCCGTAGAAGGGCGGCAGGTCGCCGCGCTCGACGCGCACGGCGCTCACGCGCATGACGGTGCGAAAGCCCGCGTCGAGGCTCCCCGGCGCGATGCGCAGCGAGAAGCCGTCGGGGAGCTCGAGGCGCTGCACTGAATCGCCAGCGAGGGGGACGGGCACCGACGGCGCCGCGAAGAGCGACGGGACGCGCACGTCGCCCAGGGCGACGCGCTCCAGCCGCGGGGCGCGCGCGGGGTTCACGTCGATCGAGACGTCGGCGTGGTAGCCGTCGCCGTAGACCTCGAGCACGGCGCCGCCGGGGTAGCGCGCCGAGGCGGCGAAGCACACGCCCGCGCGCACCGAGAAGCGCCCGTCGGAGCGCGTGCGCGCAGGCACGCAGACCGAGCCGCACAGGCTGACGGCCTCGTCGGCGAGGGCGAGGCCGCGCTCGTCGACGAGGCGCCCCTCGACGACACCGAACGACACCGACCCCGCGGTGCATGGCGCAGCCGTGGCGAGCGCGTCGGGGGCGTCGGGCGCCTCGACGGGCGCGCACGCGCACACCCACACGACGCACGCCGCGGCGCGCAGGGCGGGGCTCATCGCAGCGCGTCTTCGATGGCGCGGGTGAGGCCCGGCGGGTCGAGCGTGACGGCGAGGTACGTGAGCCGCCCCGCGCGGTCGACGAGGGCGAGCAGGGGGAAGGGGGTGTTGTTGTCGCCGCGCCCCTGGATCATCTCGGCGTAGGTGTTCGTGGGCGACGGGCCCATCGGGAAGGTGAGCCCCCCGTGGCGGGCGAAGGCGCGCACGTCGTCGAGGTTGTCGGGCCGCGGCCCGGCGGAGACCGGCGGCGCCACGCCCACGACGGCGAGGCCGCGCGCGCGAAACCGCTCCCACACGTTGGCCTCGAGGTAGGGCAGTTCGAAGCCGCACACGGGGCACCACGTGGAGAAGTACGCCATGAGCAGCGGGTGCCCGCGCTCGTCGGCGCTGCGCCACGCGCGGCCGTCGGTGAGCGTCGCAGACTCGTCGGGCGCGACGTCGCCGGGCTCGACGCCGCGCGCGTTGGCCGAGAGCGCGAGGGAGGCCGCCGCGGGCTCGACGCCCCCGGTCGCGAGGCGCAGCGCGCCGACGCGCGGGGCCTCGTCGGGGGCCGAGAAATCGATCTGCAGCTCGCGGCTCTCGCCGACGCCGAGGGAGAACTCCGCGGGAGACACCGCGAACGCGGACCCGTCGACGGCGGCGACGACGCGCGCGGCGGGCGCGAGGCCGAGGTTCTCGACGGTGACGAAGGCGCGCCGCGCGGCGCCCGCGGCGACGCGGCCGAAGGAGAGGGGCTCGTCGGGCACGTCGAGGTAGGGGGCCGCGAAGCCGCGGCGCGCGCGGTAGGTTTCGAAGCGCCCCCAGTCGGCGAGGGCCACCACGTCGCCGCGCACCGCGACGCCGCGCACGCGCGTGAAGGTGCCGGGGTTCGTCGGGCGCGCCACGGCCACGCGCCGCGGCCTGCGCGGGTCGTCGAGGGCGTACACCCGCAGGTCGCGCGAGGCGGCGACGTAGAGCCGCCCGTCGGCGACGGCGAGCTGTCCCACCGGGGCGGCCTGCGCGATGCGGCCCGCGACGGCGGGCGCCGCGGGGCGGCTCACGTCGACGATCACCACGCCCGTGCTGCCGCTCACGTACGCCATGGAGCGCGCGGCGTCGACGGCGACGATCTGCGCGACGCCGCCCGTGGAGACGCGCCCCACGACGCGCATCGCGAGCGGGTCCGACGCGTCGACGACCGCGAGGCCGCCCGCGCCGTCGGCGACGTAGAGGGTGGCGCCCACGAGGTCGAGGCCCTGCGCGTCGGTGAGGCCGCCGAGGGCCCCGCGCTGCACGAGGGCGCGGCCCTCGCGGGTGAACACGCCGAGGCCCTCGCGGAGCATCGCGGTGATCACCGCGTCGCCGCGCACCACCGACGAGGCGAGCACGCGCTCCGCCGGGGCCGCGTACGCTGCCGAGATCACCGCCGTCGCGCCGAGCTCGAAGGCCGCCAGAAACGACGGCCCCGTCGAGTCGGCGCGAAACGTCACGTAGGCCGTGGTGCCCCCGAGGGTGACGTGCGTGCAGCGAAAGTACGAGGCGCCGTCGAGCTCCGTCTGGGCGCGCGGCGCCACGACGGGGGCCGCGGGGTCGCGCGCGTCGACGACGACGAGGCCCTCGCGCGCGCCGCACGCGACGAAGCGACCGTCGTCGGCGGCGCTCACCTCGATGATCTCCGCGTTGCCGACCGACACCGCCGCGAGGGGGACGAGCGGCTGACCCCACGTCGCGGGCTCCACCGCCGCGTCGTCGATGTCGGCGTCGGTCACGGCCGCGTCGGTCACGGCGGCATCGACGGGCGCAGGGCGCGGCACGCCGGGACATGCGCACAACAAGAGAGCAAACGCTGCTGCGAGACGGGCGACCGGTGGCACGAGTGGCACGTTACCTTCACCCTCGGCGCCGCGGAATACGGCATTCTCTCCGCAGGGGGCGTCGGCGACGCGATCAGCGCGCGAGGAGCGGGCGCAGCGCAGCGAGAACGGCCGCGGT
>CANMAT010000727.1 GCA_947494865.1 Deltaproteobacteria bacterium | reverse complement strand
GTCTCGGCGACAAACTGCTTGCCATCCATGCTTCTCTCCTCGCGCTGCGCGCGAATGCGTCCGATGCGCTCGATGTGCTGGAGCGCGATGATGCGTTCTTCGGTGTCGTCGGGCAACGCCTCGACCTCTTCCACGGCGCGTCGGAGCACCACGCCCGCGCCCATGAGTCGGAGCAGCAGCGTGTCGGGCGCAACGGGCAGCTCGCGCACCAGCACGAGGCGCAGCCCGCTCCCCGCGGGCCCCTTGTAGAATCCGCGCGGCCAGCCCTTCATGGGCGTGAAGGTCATCGCGTGCAGCAGGGCCCGCGGCGTGCCCGCGCTGATGAGCCACAGCGGCGCAATGGGGGGCGGCGGTCGGTGCTGCGCCCTCGCGCGCGCCACCCGTATCCGATGCCACGCGCGCACCTTCTCGATGCACGTGACGGCCATGAGAAGGTCCGGCGGCCGGTGGGCGAACTCCCACAGCGAGGCGATGCGCGCCATGCAGTCGACCTGGTCGCGCGGGCGCTTGGGCAGTCACCGACGGCGCTGCGCGCACTCGACGGGGAGGCGCTCGTGGGCGAGGCTGCACCGCAGGCGCACGCGGCGGCGGTGCGCGCCGTCGAGGCGTCGGGCGTCTGAGGGGGCCTCGGGCGCGCAGTGCTGTCGTGACGGCGCGGCGCAGGAGGCCGCCCGAATACGTGACGCGTATTCCGGAATACGTGACGCGTATTCGAGGAGCCGCGGTCGGCGCTCAGCCCCTACGCGCTGCGCGGAGGTCCGCGATGAACGCGTCGAGCTCCGAGAGGCGCACGTCGAAGCGCACCTTCGCGCCCTTGCCGTCACGCGTCGCCACGAGCTTCGCACCGGTGTGACCGCGCTCCGTGAGCTGCTTCGCGAGGGCGGTGAACGACCGCTTCTCCGCGGGCGTCGCCGTGAAGCCACGCGAGCGCTTCTCCGTCGGAGCGGCCTGCGCGTCGCGGAGCTCGCGGGCGGCCTCGCGGATGTCCTTCGCCGTCGCCTGCGCCACGTCGAGCGTGCGCCCCGATGGCAGCGCGAGCTTCGCGTGGAGCACGTCGGCCGCCGTGTCGTCTTCGGGCGTCGCCTCGACGAGCTCGAGCACCGCGCGGGCCCGCTCGGCGCCCAGGGCCGTCACCATCGCTCGGGGCATCTTGGTCGCGATCGCGATGAGCCCGTTGGCCGTCGAGACGGCCATGCGGAGGTCTTTCTCGCACACCTCGGCGAAGCCCGTGCGACCGAGGGCTTCGGCCATTCCGTCAGCCTTGAGCTTCACGAGCGAGAGGCCGATGTCGACCATGTTCGCGGCGATGTCGGTCTGCCGCTCACGGATGTGCGCGACGGCCGCGTGCGCGCGCTCCGCGAGGCGCGACTGCTTCGCGGCGTGCTGCGCCTTCGCGCGCTCGGCGAGCTCCCTGGGGAGCGCAGCGGAGGGCCTCGGGGCGGGGGGCTGCGGGGCCGGCGTCCTCACGGCCGCCGGTTTCTTCGGAGGCGACTTCGGGGGCGACTTCGGGGGCGACTTCTTCGCGCGCGTGGTGGCCATGGAGCGCACGATATCGGATCTCGCCGCGCGTCGACGAGCGGGAATCGACGCGTGTGGGCAGAGCGCCGTCGGCCCGTGGGGCGCGTGCGCGTGCGCGCTACGTGATGGCGTCGCGGCGCAGGTCGCGCCACAGGAGCGCGGCGCACAGCGCGGCCCCTGCGAGGAGCGCAACGCCGGGCCCCGTGTCGTGCATGAGCACCTTGCCGGTGCCGAAGAGCGAGAGGTAGATCAGCGCGCACCCGAGGGCCCAGTCGCGCAGGCGCACGCCCATCGAAGGCCCCGCGCTCCCTACGTCGCCGGCGACGGCCGCCACGGGGCCCCAGCCGCCGCCCGCGGGGCGCACGCGGGTGTAGAAGCTCACGAGCTTGTCCATGGGCTCGGGGCTCGTTGCGAAGGTGGCCGTCACCCACGACACGGTGGTGATCGCGAGGGTGCCCAGCATGAGGTGGGCGAAGCCCGCGGGCTGCGACGGGTCGATGCCCACCACGTGCTGGAGCACCAGCGAGGCGACGAGCGAGGCGGCCATCGCGACGATCTCGCTCCACGCGTTGATGCGCCACCAGTACCAGCGAAGAATGAGCACGAGCCCGGTGCCCGCGCCCATGGAGAGGAGGATCTTCCACGCGCCCTCGACGGAGCTCAAGAGCAGCGTGACGCCGCCCGCCATGAGCATCGTGAGCACGGTGGCCACGCGCGACGCGCGCACGTAGTGGGCCTCGCTCTCGCCGGGCTTGAGAAAGCGCGCGTAGAGGTCGCGCACGAGGTACGACGCGCCCCAGTTGAGGTGCGTGGCCACCGTCGACATGTACGCCGCGATGAAGCCCGCCATCATGAGGCCGCGGAGGCTCGGCGGGAGGTGGTCGATCATCACGCGCACGTACGCGCCTTCGGGGTCGCGGTCGGTGCCGTCGCGCAGGCCGGGGTAGAGGGTGTAGGCCGCGAGGGCGGTGAGGATCCACGGCCAGCTTCGCACGCAGTAGTGGGCCACGTTGAACCACAGCGTCGCGAGCACGCCGTCGCGCTCGGTGCGGGCGGCGAAGATGCGCTGCGCCACGTAGCCGCCGCCGCCGGGCTCGGCGCCCGGGTACCACGCCGCCCACCACTGCACGCCGAGGTACACGGCGATGGAGACGCCGGGCATCCACGCGGCGTCGGCCGGCGGGAGCATGGCGAGGCGCTCGGCGGGCACCACCGCGCGGATGCCGTCGATGCCACCCGCCGCGTCGACGGCGTAGAAGGCCAGCGCGATGGTGCACCCGAGCTTCACCACGAACTGGAGCACGTCGGCCCAGAGCACGCCCCACAGGCCCGACACGCTCACGTAGAGCCCGGTGACCAGAAGGCACACGGCCACCGCGGGGCCCTTCGGGAGCCCCAGCGTGAGGCCGAGGATCTTCGCCATGGCGAGGTTCACCCACCCGAGGATCACGCAGTTGATGGGGATGGCGAGGTACGCCGCGCGGAAGGCCCGGAGCACCGCCGCGGGCTTGCCCGCGTAGCGCAGCTCGATGAGCTCGACGTCGGTCATGACGCCCGCGCGGCGCCACAGCGAGGCGAAGAAGAACACGGTGAGAATGCCGCTGGCGACGGCGTTCCACCAAAGCCAGTTGCCGGGCACGCCGTGGGCGACGACGAGCCCGGTGACCACCAGGGGCGTGTCGGCGGAGAACGTGGTGGCCACCATCGAGGTGCC
>CANMAT010000726.1 GCA_947494865.1 Deltaproteobacteria bacterium | reverse complement strand
CTCGCGCAGCGCGCCGTGGCCGACGCCGTGCTCGCGGGCGGCGCCTCGGTGATGGTCGTCGGTGAGGAGCCCTGGCTCGCCGCGTTCGGAGCCTTCCTGTTGGGGTCGCCGGCCTTTCCGCCGGGGCGTCCGGCGCAGGTGTCGCTCGTCGAAGACGGCCGCCCCGCGTGGGCGCTCAACCCCGAGACGCTCGATTTCGCCACCCTCACGGTGAGCTGATGGCGAAGCCCGGCGCACCCGTCACCGCGACCGATTTCTTCGCCCTCACCCCCGACCGCGTGCTGTCGGCCGTCGACGCCATCGGCGTGCGCTGCGCGGGGCTCTGCTACCCGCTCAACTCCCTCGAGAACAGGGTGTACGAGCTCGAGCTCGAAGACCGCACGCGCGTCGTGGCGAAGTTCTACCGCCCCGGGCGCTGGAGCGACGAGGCCGTCGCCGACGAGCACACCTTCCTCGCCGACCTCGCCGCGGCGGAGATCCCCGTCGCGGCCCCCCTCGCCTTTCCCGACGGCACCACCGCGCGGCGCGACCCCGAGACGGGCATTCTGTGCGCGCTCTTTCCGCGCGTGGGCGGCCGCGCCCCGGAGGAGTTCACCGACGAGCAGCTCGAGCGCCTCGGAGGCCTCCTCGGGCGCGTACACAACGTCGGCGCGAGCCGCGCCGCGCCGCACCGCGTGGCCCTCACCGTGGCCCAGTACGGCCGCGCCTCGCTCGAGACGCTGCGCGCCGCCCCGACGCTCCCGCCCGCGCTCGCGCCCGCCCTCAAGGCCGCCTGCGAGGGCCTCTTCGCCCGCGCCGAAGGGCTCTTCGAAGACGTCGCCGTCCATCGCATCCACGGCGACTGCCACCCGGGCAACCTCCTCTGGGGCCGCGAGGGGGCGTTCTTCCTCGACTTCGACGACATGGTCACGGGCCCCGCCGTGCAAGACGTGTGGATGCTCGTGCCCGGCAGCGACGACGACGCGCGGCGGCAGCGCGACGTGCTCCTCGGAGGCTACGCGCGCTTCCGCGATTTCGACCGGAGCACCCTGCGCCTCATCGAGCCGCTGCGCGCGCTGCGGTACCTCCACTACGCGGCGTGGGTCACCCGGCGCTGGGCCGATCCGTCTTTTCCCAGGGCGTTTCCGCACTACGGCTCGCAGCGGTACTGGTCCGAGCTGGTGGCCGACCTCGACGAGCAGACGGCCCGCATCGACGCCTTCGAGGGCGGCGCGCACGCGACCCGACGCGCGGCCTCGCGCCCCGCGGTCACCATCGAGGCCGTGCGCTGGAGCGACGACGCCTTCGCCCGCGTGTGGATGGTGCGCGAAGAGGTCTTCTGCGAAGAGCTCGGCCGCGCGTGGGAGCTCGAGGGCGACGACGACGACCGCGAGGCCACGCACCTCCTCGCGCTCGACGACGAGGGGCGCGCCATCGGGTGCGCGCGGCTCCTCTCCCGCGACGGCGTCCTCGAGCTCGGGCGCGTGGCCGTGCGCAGCCCCCGACGGCGACGGCGCGTCGGCGCGGCCCTCGTCGCGGCGGCCGTCGACCGCGCAGAAGGCGCCGCCGTCGAGGCCCTCGCGCGCCCCGACGCCGCCGCGTTCTTCGAAGCCCTGGGCTTCGCGCGCGCGAGCGAGGAGGGTGCGCAGGGGCCGGGCGGCGCGGCCGCCGTGCGCATGCGACGCGCGGCGGGCGCCTGAGCCGCACGCCCGCCGCGGAGGCCTTCACGAATGCCGCGGAAGGCCCTTCTCAAGAGGGATGAAGCGGCGCAACCATCGCCGCGCGATGAGCGGCCCGAACGACCCGTTGGCGGTGCAACCCTTCGACGAGCGCCTCGCGGCCTGGCTCGCGCGGTGCCTCGACGACGACGGCGCGTCGCAGCTCGTGCTGATCGAGCACGACGCGCAGGGGCGCCAGCTCGCGCCGCGGGTGCGCGCGGCCACGCACGGCGCGAGCCTGGGCGCGCGCGTCGACGACGCGGTGTACGCGGCGCTCGTCGACGGCGCCAAAGGGGGCGCGGCGGTCGCGCCGTCGGAGGCGCTGGCCGTGCTCGGCGAGGCCTTCGCGGCCGCCGGGGCGCGCGCCTACGCGGTGCCCGTCGCGCCGACCTTCGCGCAGCGCGCCGACACGCTCCTCTGTGTGACGCCGCCCCGCGAGGTCGATGCCGCGGTGATCGACGCGCTCGCCCGGGGCCTGAGCCGCGACCGCGAAGACCGCCTCGCGCGCGCCGCCTACGACGCCCTGCAAGGCTCCGCCGACGCGATGGAGTTCACCGACGGGGACATCCATGTGATGCACGTGAACCGCGCGTGGGAGGCCCTCACGGGGTACGCGCGCGGCGAGGTCGTGGGGCGCACGCTCACCTTCCTGCGCGACCCCGGCGCGCCCGTGCACGACGCCGCGTTCTACCGCTACGCCGAGGAGGTGCTCGACCGGCAGCACGCCTGGGCCTCGATGCTGGCCAGCCGCACAAAAGACGGTCGGCGCATCATGCAGGAGATCACCGTGAGCCGCGTGGACGACGCGCGCGACCACCGCCTCGAGGGCAACCTCGCGGTGCGCCGCGACCTGCGCCAGCGCGCCGGGCGCGAGGAGGCGCTCGCCATCGCGCACCTCGAGTTTCGCGTGGTGCTCAGCGCCCTGCCCGACGGCGTCGCGGTGCTCAAGGGCGAGTCGGTGTACTTCGTCAACAGCGCGTTCGTGAAGCTCGTGGGCCGCGGCGTCGACGCGGTGGTGGGCCGCCCCCTGCGCGCCTTCGTGCACCCCGACGACCGACACCTCGTGCCCGCGTGCCTCACGCGCGAGGTGGTGGGGCTCCGCGTGCTTCGCCCCGACGGCAGCGCGCGCTTCGTCGAGATCACCGGCGCGGGCGAGGTGTCGTTCGAAGGCAGCCCGGCGCAGATCGCCCTCGCGCGCGACACCACCGACCAGCGCGTCGCCGCCGAGCGCACGGCCCACGCGAGCCGGCTCACGGCCCTCGGGGCCCTCGCCGCCAGCATCGGCCACGAGATCAACAACCCCCTCGCCTTCGTGCTGGGCAACCTCGAGGCGCTGCTCAACGAGGCGCCCCCGGCGGCGCGCGCCGGCCCCCTGCGCGACGCGCTCGAAGGCACGCAGCGCATCAGCGCGATCGTGAGCGACCTGCGCGCGTTCTCGCGCCTCGAGGCGCCCGGCGCCCTCCAGGCCGTCGACGTGGCCGCGGCCGCCAACGTGGCCCTCAACCTCGTGGCCAACCAGGTTCGGCACCGCGTCACGGTGCT
>CANMAT010000725.1 GCA_947494865.1 Deltaproteobacteria bacterium | reverse complement strand
TGAGCTCGGCCCCGGGAGCGATCGTGCGATGGATCGCGAACGACTCGAGCGCGGCGTGGTTCACCATGGCGCGGAGTGTACCGCCGCGTCCCGCGGGCGTCAGCCGAGGAGCACGAGGTGGTCTTTGTGCACGGCCTCGTCGCCGAGGTTGTACCCGAGCACTTCGGCGATCTCGCGGGTGTTGTGCCCGCGTAGCTTCTCGAGCTCGCCCGAGGCGTAGGTGGCGAGGCCGCGCGCGAAGACGTTGCCCTGCGCGTCGGCCACGTCGACGGGGTCGCCGCGACGAAACGATCCGCGCACGAGGCGAACGCCCGAGGGAAGCAGGCTGCGCTTCCCCTCGACCACGGCCTTGCGCGCGCCCTCGTCAACGACGAGCGTGCCGCGAGGGCGGAGCGTGTGGGCGATCCAGTGCGCGCGCGACGAGCGGGGCGACGGGTCCGGGGCGAAGAGGGTGCCCACGTCGGCGCCCGCGAAGAGCGCGCCGAGCACGCCGGGCTCGCGGCCCGGTGCGATGACCGCGGACGCGCCCGCCGCGCAGGCCGCGCGGGCCGCGCGCGCCTTCGTCACCATGCCCCCCTTGCCGCCCGCCGACGTCTCGCTGCGAATGAACTTGTCGACGGTGTGATCGCCCGCGCCCACGAAGGGCACGCGCACGCCCTGATCGTCGAGGAGGCCGGGCGCGACGGAGAGCATCACGAGGAGGTCGGCCTTGACGAGGTTGGCCACCTGGGCGGAGAGCGAGTCGTTGTCGCCGAAGGCGATCTCGTCGACGCTCACGGTGTCGTTCTCGTTGATCACGGGCACGGCGCCGCGCGCGACGAGGGCGTCGAGGGCGCCGCGGGCGTTGAGGTACCGCTGGCGGTCGGCGAGGTCGGCGTGCGTGAGGAGCACCTGCGCCACCACCCTGCCCCGCCGCGCGCAGGCCTCGGACCAGAGGCGGATGAGGTGCCCCTGCCCCGCCGCCGCGCAGGCCTGCAGCATGTCCATGCGCTTGGGGCGCGCGTCGAGTCCGAGCTGCTCGACGCCGAGCGCGATGGCCCCCGACGACACCACGAGCACGCGCCGCGCTGGATCTCCAGCCATCAGCGCGACGAGCTCGTCGGCGATGGCCTCGAGCACGGCGCGGTCGATGCCGCCGCCGGGCGCGGTGAGCACGCCGGTGCCGATCTTGACGACGACGGTGCGCGCGCCTGCCAGAAGCGCTTCGCGCGAGGCGCCTTCGTTCGCGACGGGGGCTCGATGACCTTGCGATTCCTTCATGGGAGCGGCGCACTGCATACCCCGAAGGCGCCGTCACGAAGAAACAAAACGCTTACGGCTCAGCTCTAGCCGCGGAGCGCACCCGCCGTTGACCTGTGTGGCAGCCGGACGCGCCCTACCACCCCGGGCGCACCTCTTCCTCCGGCGGCGAAGGGCAGTCTCATGCTTCCTGTACGCAGGGCTCTCGAGGTACTCTGGCGCGTCGTCTCGGTCGCGCTCACCGTCGCGTTCGTCGCCTCGTCGTCGGCCTCATGCGGCGGTGAGGTGGTGCTCGCGGGCTCGTCGGCGCAGACGCAGCCGCCCGAGACGCCGACGCCCCCGGCGCCGCGCCTGCCCCTCATGCAATCGCTCTGGCCCCGCTCGGTAGGTCGCGTGGTCATCGAGGTCGACTACGGCCCCGGCGCCGCCCCCTACGTCGGCGCGGTGCCTGGCGTCGGCAACACGTGGAACATCCTCGCCGCCAACGCGCGTCGACTCTTTCAGGGCTCGGGCAAATCGCTCGTGATTCCGAGCACGCTGGGCGAGATGCAGCGCATCGAGGTGACGGGCCGCGACTTCACCCTCGAAGACCTCGTGGCCATCACCCGCCGCACGCGCAACAACGTGTCGACGGCCGCCACCGCGACCTTCCATGTGATCTTCCTCGACGGGTACTACGTCGACGCCGCGGGCGTGCGCCGCACCGACCTCCTCGGCGGTCACCTCGAGGGGATGGGCGTGATCGTGGTGTTCAAGCCCGTCGTCGCGAGCACCGCCGCCAACGCCGCGGCGTGGGTGCCCGCGGTGGTCGAGCAGGCCACGCTCGTGCACGAGCTCGGGCACGCGGTGGGGCTCGTCGACGGCGGCATCGCGCCGGTCCGCGGCCACCACGACGTCGCGCACCCGCACCACTGCACCAGCAACATGTGCGTGATGAACGCGTGGAACGAAGGCGCCTCCGCCGCCGCGGCCTTCGTCGCCCGGGTCACCGCGACTGGCAACTCCGTGCTCTTCGACGACGCGTGCCTCGAAGACGCCGCCGCCGCGATCGCCGCGGCCCGCTGAGCTTCGCCATGTTCGCGCCCCCCGCTGCGGGGCCGTGTATCCTCCCGCCCGATGCTCCAAGGTAAGCGATTCGCCTTCGTCGGCGCCGGCAACATGGCCGAGGCGCTGGTCCGTGGTCTCCTCGCGTCGGGCTCCGTGGCCGCGCACGACATCACCATCTCGAACCGCCGCCGCGACAAGACCGACCGCAACGCCGAGCGGTGGGGCGTGCGCGCGGCGCCCGACAACCTCGCGTGCGTGCGCGACGCCGACGTGGTGATGCTCTGCGTGAAGCCGCAGGTGATGCGCGCGGTGCTCGAGCAGGTGGGCCGCGAGGTTCGCCCCGACGCGCTCGTGATCAGCGTGGCGGCGGGCGTCTCGGCGCAGTCGATCGAGGCCCACATGGCGCCGGGTCAGCGCGTGGTTCGCTCGATGCCCAACACCGGCGCGATCGTGCGGCAGAGCGCGACGGCCATCGCCCCGGGCACGTGCGCGACGGAGCAAGACCTCGCCGTGGCCCGCGAGATCTTCGACCAGGTGGGCCGCACCGTGACCGTCGAGGAGCACCACCTCGACGCCGTCACGGGCCTCTCGGGCTCGGGGCCCGCGTACATCTTTCTCATCATTGACGCGCTCGCCGACGCGAGCGTCAAGGTGGGCCTCTCGCGTGACATCGGCCTCGAGCTCGCCGCCCAGACCGTGCTCGGCTCGGCGCAGGTTCTGCTGCAGACGGGCGAGCACCCGGGGCGCCTGAAAGACCAGGTCACCTCGCCCGGCGGCACGGCCATCGCGGGCCTCCACACGCTCGAGGCGGGCGGGCTGCGCACGACGCTCATCAACGCTGTGGAGAACGCCACCCGCCGCTCGCGCGAGCTCGGCGAGGCGATGAACAAGAAATGAGCGACCGGGTCATCGAGCGCTTCGAGGCGCGCACGCCCGACGGGTGGATCCTCGCGATGCG
>CANMAT010000724.1 GCA_947494865.1 Deltaproteobacteria bacterium | reverse complement strand
GTCGGTGATTTCGTGTCAGCGCGTAGCGTTGCGGGTGTCGGCGCCCTGCGCGGCGTAGGCCTCGACGGTCTCGTAGCCCTGCGCGGGCATCGGTTCGAAGCCCTGCTGGTGCGCGTCGACGCGCACGCCCGTCGAAAACTGCGCGCTGGCGTTTACGTTGGCGACGGGCTCGACGGGGCCGAGGGCCACGAGCTCGTTGACGGCCCGTTGCGTCTTCATCACCGCGTAGAACCAGCCGATGGGGAAGAAGTACAAGAAGAACGACAGGATGGCGCCCACCACGATGGGCGTCTTGGTGAGCGGGGCCTCGCGGTCGCGCAGCAGAAACTGAAAGTTGATGCGGTCGACGAGGCGCAGCGGCGCGAAGAAGGCCCACCAGATGTTGACGTACGGCACGAAGAACATCCCGATGGAGCGCGCGAAGGTCGGGTCGTCGGGGCGCAGCCGCGGGAGCTGCGCCTGCATGCGCCCGAAATGCACGATCGAGAAGACGCCGAAGGTGACGACGTGCAGCAGCACCGCGGCCCACACCGGAAAGGCCTCGAGCCGGTGCTTCGAGAGCGCCACGCGGTCGCCCTCGCTGAGCCCGAAGCCGTTGCTGTCGTAGATCGACCGCTGCGCGTACGCGTGCGACACGTCGATGCGGTAGGCCTGCAGGGCGTCGCGCATCGCGGCGTTCTCGGCGCGCAGCTGCCCCACCTCGCGCCGGAGCTGCTCGTTCTGCTCGGCCTGGGCGATGCCGTCGTCGCGAAACACGCGGCGCGGAGTGTATCACCGCCCCGGGCGCGGGTTGCGCGCGGCGCGCGTCTCGTGCGATCTCTTCACCGATGAGCGCGCGCGGTCGAGGGTGGGCGGTCTTCGTGGTGGGCGCCCTCGGCGCGTGCATCGGCGACCTCGACCCCAAAGACGTGGTGCGCTCGCCGCGCATCCTCGACATCGTGGCCGACCGCCCGGAGATCAACCCCGGCGGCGAGAGCACCCTGCGCGTGGTGCTCGGCGGCACCACCGGCGCGCCCGCGTACCGCTGGTATGCGTGCCTCTCGAGCGACGCGACGCGCAACCCCAACAGCATCGCCAACTTCGGCGAGGGCGGCAACTTCGAGGGCTGCTTCGGCGACGCCTCGCCCAACACGCCCCTCGGCGCCGGCGCCACGGCCACCTTTCGCGCGCCGAGCAACCTCTTGCAGAGCCTCGAGTCGCTCGCGTCGCGCTTCGGGTCGCTCCTGCCGCCGGGCGTGGCCACGGCGCTCGCGCGCGACGTGGGGCTCACCGTGGGCGTCGCCGTCGAGGTCACCGTCGATGGCGTCACCCTCCAGGGCTACAAGCGCCTCGTCGTGTCGCTCAACCCGTCGCCCAACACCAATCCCCCGCCGCCGCGCGTGCGCGTCAACAACTCCTGGGTGTCGCTCCTCGCGGGCGAGGGCGAGCGCTGCGTCCCCGAGGGCGGCGAGGCCCTGCGCGTGCCCCGCGGCCAGAACGTGACGCTCTCGCCCGACGGCAACGAGGCGTGGGTCGAGCGGTACCGCGTGCTCACCGCCTCGGGCCAGCTCGTCGACCGCGCCGAGACGGCGTTCTATTCGTGGTACGCGACGGCGGGGCGCATGGGCCGCGGGCTCACGCGCTCGCCCATTCGCGACAACTACTGGGCCGCCCCCGACACCGCGGGCGACCAGACGCTGTGGGTGTTTCTCCGCGACGGCCACGGCGGCACGAGCGGCTGCCGCCTCACGCTGCGGGTCGAGTAGCCTCGCGCATCGCCCACGGGGCCATGAGCACCGCGACGAAGAGCGCGGGCCCCGCGAGCGGCTGCGGGGTGAGCCCGAGGGCCTGCGCGAGCGACGCCAGCAGCGCCATCACGAGCCGCGCGCGGGCGTAGCGCACGAGCGTTTCGCCGCGCAGCGCGCCCACAACGAGGTCGGTGGGGAGCAGCACCGCGCGCAGGTCGTTCTGCGCCAGCTCGGGGAGCGACGAGGCGAGCGCGAGCGTCCACACGACGAGGCCCGCGAGGCCCGCCGCGAGCCCGCCGAGGGCGCGCACCGTACGGCGCGTGCGCGACGGCCACGAGGCCAGCGCGAGGGCGAGCGCGGCCACGACGATGGCGGCGCGGCCGCGCGCGCGGTCACCGACGGGCGCGGCGTCGGCGCGCGTGTGCACGGCGACGGGCGTCGACCCGAGCGCGCGGGCCACCTCGGCGCGCAGCACCGCGGGGAGAAACATTGCCTCCCAGCGCGTGGGCTCGCGGTCGAGGGGGCGACCGAGGAGAAGCTCTCCCGCGACGAGCAGCGGCGTCGACGACGCGAGCCCGTCGAGCACCAGCGTGCGCCACGTCTCGCCGTGAGAGAAGCCCGTTCCGCGGCGCAGGGCGCCGTCGGTGACGGCGTCGAGGTGGTCGCGCAGGCGCGTGGTGCAGTTGTCGCGAAAGTGGTGGTAGACGTACTCGCGCGAGCCGGGGAGCATGTCGTTGCGGAGGCGTTGCTCGAGGCGCGCGAGGGCGGCGGGCGACAGGGCGACGGGCTGGCGCCACAGGGTGCGGTCTTCGCCTTCGGGGCCGTACCAGGCCTCCATGCGCGCGCGCGACGAGAGCGACACCCAGAAGCGCGCGCGGCCGCGCAGCACGCTCCACGTGAGGGGGACGGGCGTCGAGAAGTCGGTGGTGCCGTAGTTGTAACAGCGCCCGTCGGGGCTCTCGGCGTCGCGTACGCACAGCGACGCGTGGCCGTAGCGCGAGAACACGTCGCGCCCCGGGCCCATGGTGTACAGGTCGACGGAGCCTTGCGCGCGCGCGACGCCGCGCCCCAGCGCGCACGCGGCCAACACGGTCAGGGCCATCTCGCGGGGTGCGCGCGCCATCGCGGCAGAAGGCGCTGCGGCGAAGGTCTATTCCCCGCGGCGCGCGGGTTTGCTGTAGTCTGCCGCCGATGCGACGTCTCCACTCCCTTTTGATCGTGTCGCTCGTGGGCGGGTGCAGCTTTCCCACGCAAGAGTTCACGCTCGGCGGCGGCGCCGACGTGCCCGCGGTCGATGCGCCCGTCGTCGATGCGCCCGCGGTCGATGCGCCCGCCGACACGACGGCGGTCGACGCGCCCGTCGACAGCGCGCCCGACGCGACGCCCGTCGACATGACGGTGGTCGATGTGACGCCCGATGTCACCCCCGACGTGGCGCCTGATGTGACCCCCGACGCGGGTCCGCCCGACGCGGGTCCGTGCATGGAGTCGTTTCAGATTCGCTGCGCCGCGCGGGGTG
>CANMAT010000723.1 GCA_947494865.1 Deltaproteobacteria bacterium | reverse complement strand
CCCGTCCACCGTCGCGTCGGGCGGCGACGTCACGTCACCAGTGGCTACGTCGGCGCTCGTCGCGTCGAGCGCGGCGGGCTCATCGCTCGCGTCGGCGGTCACGTCGGGGGTGACCGTCACGTCGGGGGTGACCGTCAGGTCGGCGGGCGTCGCGAGGTCGTTCGCGACGTCGCTCGCCGCGTCGGGACGCGGGCCCGCGTCGGCGCCGGCGCACGCCGTGGCGCTGCCCACAAGCACGCACGACAGCCCCGCGCCGCAGGGCGGATTGCACGCGACGGTGCACACGCCGAAGGTGCACGTCTCGCCCGCGCCGCACGCGGGCGCGCACGGCGTCGTGGCGCTGCCGTTGTCGCAGGCGGCGCCCAGCAGCGCGAGCGAGAGCACGAAGAGTCGGAGGGTCTTCACCCGCGCATCTTCGCCCGCGGGAGGGGCCGCCGTGAAGGGCCGATGCGCGTCACGCGTCGGGCGCGCGCGCGGGCTTCGGCGTCGGCGGGGGCGAACGCGCCGGGTCGTCGAGGAGCGGCGCCTCGTCGACGCCGTTGGCATAGCTCACCCACAGCTCGCCGTTGCTGTACATCGCGGCGCGCGCCTCGTACTTTGGGGTGCTCTTGAGCAGGCACACGCGGGTGCCCTCGCGGCGCGCGCGCGTCACGACGGTCACCTCGTCGCCCTGGAGCTCGTTCACGACCAGGGGGCTGTGCGTGGCGAGGATGACCTGCGTGCGCGTCGAGACGCGGCGAAGCACGCGCATCACCTCGGCGATGCGCGACGGGTGCAGCCCCTTCTCGGGCTCTTCGAGGAGCAGCACCGAGACGGGCGTCATGTGCTCGAGCGCCGCGTAGGCGAGGTAGTAGAGCATCCCGTCGCTCATGCGCGACACGGGCACGCGCTCGCCCGTGGTGAGCTCGACTTCGAACACCTTGGTGTCGGCCGTGACGGGGCGCAGCCCGAGGCGCTTCACCGTCGGGAAGAGCGCCTTCACCGACGCGGCGATGTCGCGGTAGGTGTCGTCGCCGCGCGCGAGGAGCGTGTCGTACACGGGCGCGAGGCGGGCGCCGTCGCGCTCCATCACGGCGGCCTCTACCTCGGTGAACAGCTTGCTCGGGCGGCGCATCGCGGCCGCGTCGAGGTGCACCATGCGACAGTCGCCGAGGAGGGCGTCGAGCTCGTCGAGGTACTTGATCTTGTCGAAGTTGAGGGCCGTGCTGGTGGCCGCGGGGCCCGCGGGCACGGGGGCGCGGAGCTTCTCCTCGCCCTCGACGAGGAGGCGCTCCTCGTAGCCCGCGTCGGCGTTCTTGAAGAACTCGTACCCGAGCCTACGGCCGTTGGAGCCGCCCGACACCTCGAGCCCGAGGTGGGCCGTGGGGCGCGCGAGGCCCTGCACCTCGTTGCCGAGGGGCGCGAGCTGGGCCGCGAAGGCGTCGGAGGGCCGCGGCGCGAAGCCGTCGGCCGCGAAGCGCATGGCCGACTCGATGGCCCGGAGCAGCGTGCTCTTGCCGCTGTCGTTGGGCCCGATGAGGGCGTGGAGGCGCGTGAGGCGCAGCGTCGCGTCGCGCACGCAGCCGTAGCCGCGCACGTCGACCTTCGTGAGAAACGGGCGCGCGATCGAGGCATCTTCCGTGGTCATGGCGGGCGCTGCTCTTCCCTTCGGCGGGCGAACCTAGCAGAGCCTCGCGCGGCCGCGAAACGAACGGCCAAACCTGAGTCAGACCGCGAGATGCTCGGCGAAGAAGCGGTTGTAGCGCGGGTCGTTGTAGCGCTCGTACTCGATCACGAAGGGGCTGATCTGGCTCACGCCGTCGCGGTGGCGAATGGTGAGGGCCATGGGCGTGACGTCGCGGTAGTTGCTGGTCTCGGGCAGGTCGGCGTTGGTGCGCCCGCCCGACGAGAAGAGGCTCAGGAGCCGCGCGTCGGGGTTGTCGTAGATGCGTCGGAAGCCCTCGACCACGCGCTCGTGCCCGCGCACCATGGTGTTGAGCCCCAGCCGCCCCATAAACGACTGAAACTGCTTGCGCCCGAAGGGGAAGCGCGCGCTCGCCTTCTGCAGTTCGCGCGGCACCACGTCGGCCTCGCTCGGGTCGCTCCAGAGCATCTCGAAGCGAATCTCGGGGTCGTTGAGCGACGCGAGGCCCTGCCATCGGTCGGCGAGCGTCTGGTCGCGAGGAATGCCGCCGTGGACGAACATCGTTCGGTCGAAGACGAGCGAGTTGGGCAGCGCTTCGAAGAGCCGCATGTACGTTTCGAAGACGGCCTTCGGGGCGATGCCCTCGATGGAGGTCATGGCCTCGGCGGGGCGCACCGGCGCCATCACGCGGTTGTTGAGCTCGACGTAGTACTCGTGGTTGCCGCGCAGCATGTGCACGTACTCGGGGGCCACGAGAAAGAGCTGCATCGCCGCGCGCAGCACGCCGTTGTAGCTGAAGCGCCCGCGGTCGATGTAGTCGCCGAGGAGCACCAGGCGCATCGCCGGGTGGCGCGACGGGTCTTGATGGTACCGCTCCACCTTGCCGAAGAAATCGGCCTGCAGGAGCGCGGCCTTGAGGCACGAGTAGCATCCGTGGAGGTCGCCGATGACGAGCAGCTCGGTGTCGGCGCCCGCCTTCGGGGGAGAGACGTGCACGTGCCCGTCGAGGAAGGGTTCGCCGCCGTCGAAGGCGCTGAAATCACGGGCCCCGGCGAGCCTCCCCTCGCCCTTTGCGCGCAGCTCTCCGAGGCGCGCGATGACCTTGTTGGCGAGAAAGATGTCACGGTCGGCCTGGCGGGCGAACTGCTCGGGGTCGCGCGGGTAGTGGGACTCGCCGCTCGTGAGAAACTCGTGGTCGGTCTCCGGGGCCGGGAGCCGCACGGTGGCGCCGATCTCGACGAGGCCCGACGTCACGTGCTCGACGATGGCGCCCTCGTCGAGGTCGATGGGGGCCTCGAGGAGCGCGTGCACCTCGTCGCGAAACTGAAGCTCCGCGGGGTGCGCCACGCCGTCGGCCATGATGAGCGCCTCGGCCGAGTCGAGGAGCCTGCGTCGGCTGTCCTCGTCGAAGCGCTTGAAGTGCTCGAAGCACCGGAGCTTGACGCGCGACATCACGAAGGCCTCGCTCCGCTCGCCGTCGGCCACGGGCTCCGTCGCGTGGAAGCGAATCTCCGCGGCGACCTCGTCGATCACCTCGTCGAAGTGCTGCGCCCAGCGCTCGACGGCCGCGCCGCGGAGGTCGGGCGAGAGCGTCATGGCGGCCTCGGCGCGCGCCTCGACGAGCT
>CANMAT010000722.1 GCA_947494865.1 Deltaproteobacteria bacterium | reverse complement strand
GGCTCGCGGCGAGAATGGTCGCGGCGCCCGCGGTCTCGGCGGCAAAGCCCTGGAGCGGCGAGATGTGAATGATCTTCGTGCCCATGGTCTTGATGATCTTCTGGCCGCCCGCCATGGTGCCGAGGCCGATGGCCCCGGCGCAGGCCATCACGACCCACGTGGGCACGCGGTCGGGCCCCGAGGGCAGCACCCACGCGGGGAACGAGTGCGAGTGCCCCGCCGCCGCGAACGAGAGCAGCGCCAGGGTGATGATGCCCATGCTCTTCTGCGCGTCGTTGGAGCCGTGCGAGAAGGCCATGAGCCCCGCCGAGACGAGCTGCAGGCGCCGCGAGATCGAGTGCACCCGCGCGGGACGCACGCGGCGAAAGATCCAATAGAGGGCGATCATCACCCAGAAGGCCATGATGAAGCCCAGCGTGGGCGACACCACCAGGGGGATGAGCACCTTCTTCGTGAGGGCGCCCCACTTGAAGGCGTCGACGCCCGCGCGGCCCACCACGGCGCCCGCGAGGCCCCCGACGAGCGCGTGCGACGAGCTCGACGGGATGCCCCGCCACCAGGTGAAGAGGTTCCACACGATGGCGCCGATGAGGGCCGCGAGCACCACGGGCTGCGTCACGATGCGCGGGTCGGCGAAGCCCGACGCGATGGTCTTCGCCACCGCCGTGCCCGTGATGGCGCCCACGAAGTTGAGCACCCCCGCGATGATCACCGCCGTGCGAATGGGCAGCACGCCCGTCGACACCACCGTCGCAATGGCGTTGGCGGCGTCGTGAAACCCGTTGATGTAATCGAAGACGATCGCCACCACGATGACGATCACCAGGAGGCTAACCATGCTTCACCGCGAGGTTGGCGAGGGTCTCGGCCACCATCTCGCACTGGTCGATCGCGTTCTCGAGGTCCTCGAGCACCTCCTTCTCGCTGAGCATCGCGCGGGCCGAGGCGCTCTCGTTGTGAAAGAGCGCGCTGATGGCCTCGCGGAACACCCCGTCGCCCTCCTTCTCGAGCTTGCGCATCTCGCGCGAGGCGTCGAGGAGCTCGGAGTACGCGTGCTTGCGCAGCTTGGGCATCGCGTCGCGCAGCACCGCCGTCGACTGCTCGAGCAGCCCCATGAGCCGCCCCATCGCCTCCGTGGGCCGCTGCACGCCGTACAGAACGAACGCGCGCGCCGTGCCGTTGGCGAGGTCGAGCACGTCGTCGAGCTGGGCCGAGAGGCGCTGCAGGTCCTCCCGGTCGATGGGCGTCACGAAGGTCTTCGCGAGCGCCTCCTCCATGGCGTGAACCACCTTGTCGCCCTCGTGCTCGTGGGCCTGCACCGCCTCGCGAACGTGCTGCGGCGTCACGTCGGGCTCCTTCAACCGCGCGAGCGCCTTCGCCCCGAGGTGCGCCGCCTCCGCCTGCTGTTCGAGGTAATCGTAGAAATGATCCTCCCGCGGGAGGAACCACCGAATCAGTCCCTGGAGCGTCACGGGCGCAACCAACAACCCGCCGTCGCTCGGCCGTCAAGTTCTTTCTGGCCATTTCTGCCCCGCAAAAACGCCACGTTCTTTCGCGCCCCGCGCGGTGCTATGGTCCCCGTCTTCCCGTGCGCAGGCTCCGTCGATTCCGATCGATTCCCACGGGTGCGACGCCGCCGCCTCCGCCGCCCGCGTACGACCTCTCGCGCCCCCGCGGCGAGCGCGTGGCCCCTCCCCTCCGCGTGGTGGCCCTCCTCGGCGCGCGCCCCGGCGCCGACGTCGCCGGCCTGTGCCTCGCGCTCGTGCGCGCCATCCACGCCCACGACGGCGCCGCGGCCCTCCTGTGGACGGAGCGCACCGACGCCCTCGACGCGGCCGTGGTCACCACCGCCACGAGCCCCGCGCTCTTCCCCGACAGCCTGCAGCCCGCGGCGAGCGAGGCCCGCGTGGCGCGCATCGCCCACCTCGGCGAAGGGGCCGAACTCGAGGGCGCCGCGCGGCTCTTCGAAGCCCTCGACGGCTGCACCCACGCCGTGCTCGACGGCCGCATGCTCGCCACCGTCAAGGCCCACCTCGGGGTCTTCGTGGTGGGCGACGGCATGGGCGGCGATCCCCCCGCGGTGCACGCCCTCCGCGACTGCTGCGACGTCGAGGTCAACGAGCCCAGCGTCGCCGTGGCCGAGGCCCTCCTCCGCGCGCTCAACCACCGCGCGTAGCGCGTCGGCCCGATGGCGGAGGGGCACCGCGGTGACTATGGTCACGCCCCTATGATCCCCATCCGCGACGTAAACCCTACGCGAAGCACGCCGTGGGTCACCTGGAGCATCATTCTCACGTGCGGGCTGGTGTTCCTCTGGCAGTGGATGATGCCCGAGGGAGACAGCACCAGCTTCCTCTTCACCTGGGGGCTCGTGCCGCGGCGCCTCACCGCCGGCGACCCCGGCGCGTGGAGCACCGTGCTCACCTCGATGTTCATGCACGGCGGCCTCATGCACCTCGTCGGCAACCTGTGGTTTCTCTACATCTTCGGCGACAACGTCGAAGACAACATGGGCTCCGCGCGCTACGCCGTGTTCTACCTCCTCTCGGGCTGCGCGGCGGCCGCGGCGCAGTACTTCGCCAACCCCCTGTCGCCCGTCCCCATGGTGGGCGCGTCGGGCGCCATCGCGGGCGTGCTCGCCGCCTACCTCGTGCTCTACCCCCGGGCGCGCGTGGTCACCCTCATCCCCATCTTCATCTTCATTCAGTGGGTCGAGCTCCCCGCGGTGGTGTTCATCGCCCTCTGGTTCGCCCTGCAGTTTCTCTCGGGCCTCAGCTCGCTCACGCGCTCGTCGCACGGCGGCGTCGCCTATTGGGCCCACATCGGCGGCTTCGTCGCGGGCCTCGCCCTGGTGCTCATCCTCCGACGCCCGCGCCTCCCCGACCCCTCCGAGGGCTGGCGCGTCGTGCGCCTCCCGCGCGCCCAACGGCGCGACGACCCGCGCTGGTAGCGAGGGCGCACCTCCGCCAACATCGGCCGCTTCGCAGCGCCGACGCCTGAAGGCTCATCGTTCCCAAGATTCTCTTCGGCTCGCGCGCAAGCACACGGGTCCGTCGGTTTCCCGCGTCAGTTCGCGCGCGAGCCCCCACCCGCGCTACCGCGCGCCCCCACCCCCGCTGCCGCGCGCCCCGCCCCCGCGGGAGCGCTGACGTGGGGACACATCTCCAGACTCCCTTAATTTCCGCGCGGACGTGCGTGTCGCGAGCATTGGAGCTCTACTGTCCGAATGCTCACCCTCTCGACCCCGCTGCT
>CANMAT010000721.1 GCA_947494865.1 Deltaproteobacteria bacterium | reverse complement strand
GGCTCCCACGGGGCCACGTGCGCCCACGTGATGTTGCTCGGTTGAAAGTCGTCGCGCGGGGTCTGCAGGTGCCCCAGGAGGCCGCCCAGCGCGGTGGTGGGCGGCGGCGGCGTCACGGCCCCGCCGCGGAGTTGCTGTGCGAGCATGAGGGCGCACGCGAAGCCGCACGCGGCGCTCTCGACGTAGCCCTCGACGCCCGTCACCTGCCCCGCGAGAAACACCCCCGGCAGCGCGCGCAGCTCGAGCTGCGGCGTGAGCATCTTGGGGCTGTCGACGAAGGTGTTTCGATGCACCGACCCGAAGCGCATGATCTCGGCCGCCTCGAGCCCGGGGATCATGCGAAACACCGCCCCCTGCGCGGGGTACGTCATGCGCGTCTGAAAGCCGACGAGGTTGTAGGCCGTGGCCGCGTGGTCTTCTTGCCGGAGCTGCACCACGGCGTAGGGCGTGCGACCCGTCGCGGGATCAACGAGCCCGACGGGCTTCATGGGGCCGTGCGCGAGCGTCTCGAGGCCGCGCTCGGCCATCACCTCGACGGGCAGGCAGCCCTCGAAGTAGCGCGCCTTCTCGAACTCTCGGGGCTTCACCTTCTCGGCCTCGTTCATGGCCTTCACGAAGGCGTAGTACTCCTCCTGCGTCATGGGGCAGTTGATGTAGGCGTCGTCGCCGCCCTTGTCGTAGCGCGACGCGCGAAACACCTTGCCCATGTCGATGGAGTCGGTAGCGACGATGGGCGCGATGGCGTCGTAGTAGGCGAGGTGCTCGCCTCCCACGACGCGCGCGAGGTCGAGCGCGAGCGCGTCGCCCGTGAGCGGCCCCGTGGCGATGATGACCGGCCGCGCCTCGGGGATGACCTCGACCTCGACTGCGACGCGCCGGATGCGCGGGTGCGTGTCGATGGCGTGCGTGACGGTGGCGCTGAAGCGATCGCGGTCGACGGCGAGCGCGCCCCCGGCGGGCACCTTCGTGAGCTCGGCGGCCGTGAGAATGAGCGACCCTCCGCGCCGGAGCTCTTCTTTCAACAGACCCACGGCGTTGGCGAGCGCCGCGCCGCGGAGCGAGTTGGAGCACACGAGCTCGGCGAGGCCGTCGCCCGTTTGCGCGGGCGTGCGACGCGCTGGCTTCTGCTCGTAGAGCGCCACGTCGAAGCCTCGGATCGCCAGCTGCCACGCGGCCTCGGCGCCTGCGAGGCCGCCGCCCACGATGGTCACGGTAGGGAGCACACTCATCGCGCGCGACGTTGACCTCGCGATGCCCGACGCGTCAAGGCGCGTCGCCCGCTACGCACGACACCGAGCGCGCACAGCGCCGTCCACGCGAGCGCAGACGTGGTGGGCGTTGGTGTCGTTGCGCAGGTGCCGCAGCCCGACGGCGGCGGCGCGGCAGGGCCCTCCGCGGCGACGTCGCGCGGCACGTCGGCGGCCGCGTCGAGGGCGCCCGCGTCGCGCAGCGCCGAGAGCGTCGTGGCGCGGATCGACACCCATCGGTCGGCGCAGAAGCCGCTCACGATCGACGACGATGCGCATGACGGCGGCGGCGGCAGAACGCCCTCGACGCGCACGAGGGGTTCGCGCGTCGACCCGTCGTCGCGGGAGCGCGAGAGCACCGCGCCCCCGGCCCCGAGCGACTCGCACACGTACAGCGCCCCCGCGTGCCAGCGGAGGCACTCGACACCGACGGGAGACACCGCGCGAAACTCGCCGTCGCCCTCGCGGAGGCGCAATCCGTCGCGGGGGTCGGGGCCGCCGATCCACACGCGCGCGCCGTCGCCCGAGAGCGCGAAGCCCGCCATGGGCCCCACCGTGCGCGCGAGCTCGCGCACGCTCTCGGCGCCGTCGGTGCTCACGTAGAGCGCGCTCCCGGTGTCGAGCGCGCCGCCGTCGGCCGTCGATCGCAGGCGGGCGCGCATGTAGACCACCTCGGGGCGCAGCGGGTCGACGCCCGACACGTACACATCGGTCGCGCCCGGAAACACCGCGCGGGTGCGCCGCCACGAACGCCCGCCATCGTCGCTGCGCAGGAGCACCGGGTCGCGCGCGCCGTTGGGGTCGGCGAGCGCCGACGCGTACACCCGCGCGGGGTCCGACGGCGCGATGTCGACGGTGAGCGGAGCCATGGAGGCGAGGCCGTCGCGAGGCACTTCGAAGGTCGCGCCGCCGTCGTCGGAGCGCGCCACGCGCATCACGGGATCGGCGTCGCGCGAGCGCAGCGCGGCGAGCACCACGCGGCCCGTCGGGTCGTTGGTGAGGTCGACCACATACTGCCCGTCGAGCTCGCGGCGACGCACCGGATCGCACAGCGTCGCCGAGGCCTGGAGGCCGTCTTCGACGCCCACGAGGAGGGTGCCGTTGGCCGTCCACGCGAGGGAAGGGTCGTAGCCGTCGCGGTACTCGAAGGCCTCTTCGCACAGGAACCGAAAGCGTCGCCCGCCGTCGTCGCTCACCACGAGGCCGAAGGTCGCGCGCACCGCGATGAGGTCGTCACGGCGCCCCGGCCCGACTACCACGTACTGCGCGCTCGGAAAGCGCCCGTTCGCATCACAGCGAGACGGCGTCGCGACCATCGAGAACGCCACCAAGATAGCCGTTGCGATTCGTGACCGGATATCTTCCCGTCGGGCAACGCGTTGGCTACTCTTCGCGGAATCGGGTCGCTCGGGGACGAGGCCTGCCCGGGTACGGTCTCTGCAAACGATCATCACTTAGAGGGTGCCACAGTGACGCAGACGAGAGACATCAAACGCCTTCTCAGCAAGGCCGCCGTCGCGATGCTCGCGATCGCCGTGGGCGGCGTCGGGGTGCCGGGGTGCGTCGACGATCCGCCGCCGAATTTCGCGTGGCAGACGGTGCTCTCCGAGCTGCCGGGCGCGGCGCTCTCGGTGTGGGGCACGTCGTCGCGCGACGTGTACGTGGTGGGCGGCGACGCCCTCGACGGCAGCGGCCCCTACGCGCTTCACTATGACGGCCAGCGCTGGTCGCGGCTCAACACGGGCCTGCGCGACGGCACGCTGTGGTGGGTGCACGGCGTGGCCGCCAACGCGGTCTTCATGGTGGGCACGGGCGGCACGGTGTTGCGATTCGACCCCACCGCGAACCGCGCCGAGCGCATGACCACGCCGGGCAACGCCACGCTCTTCGGCGCGTGGGGCCCGTCGGCCAACGACGTGTGGGCCGTCGGCGGCGACGTGAACGCCAACACCGGCGTGCTGTGGCACTTCGACGGCACCGCGTGGGCCAACGTGGCGCTCCCCGCGGGCG
>CANMAT010000720.1 GCA_947494865.1 Deltaproteobacteria bacterium | reverse complement strand
TGCAGGCGCCTGCACCCGGCGGGTGGCCGCCCCTTGCGCACCCGCGGTCGCGCTGTACCGCTGTGATACAGGCAGAATCCAGAAAAGACACATCGGCCCCATTCAGTTCTGCGCGAGCTCCACCGTTGAGACCAACGACAGGAGTTTGTCATGACCCACGTCGGACATTGGTCTCACCGCGCGCTGTCGATCACCTTGCTGGGCCTCGCGATGGTGTCGTGCACCGAGGGCGGTCGCCAGGCGCCCGGGGCCCTCTCGAGCGCGCCCGTCGGCGACGGCGCCGTGGTGGCGCCTGCGGTGATCCCGTCGGTGTCCGAGGGCTGCGTCGACCGCGACGGCGACGGCCTCGGCGGCGGCTGCGCGGCGGGCCCCGACTGCGACGACGAGCGCGCGTCGGTGACCAGCGAGTGCTACGCGTGCCTGCGCCCCGCGCAGGGCTGCGCGTGCGACGCCTCCGAGGCGCCGGCGCCGTGCAACCTGGAGACGGGCACCACCGAGGTCGGCCCCGACGGCGTGTGCCGCCTCGGCCAGCGCGTGTGCCGCGACGGCGCGTGGTCGGCGTGTGAGTCGCTCGCGGGTTCGAACGCGCGCGTCATCGGCGTGGCCTCGCCGTGCTTCGGGAGCTGCGACCCGACGTGCCAGCACTTCATCGACTGCGTGACGCCGAGCGACACGATCCCCAGCGGGTCGCGCAACGTGTCGGTCTCGACGCTGGCGCCGTCGGCGTTCTGCCCGACGGGCACCGCGGCGGGCGGCGTTCAGCCCACGTGCGCGCCGCGCGCGGGCGGGGCGTACGCGCGCTCGGCCTCGACGTCGGCGTGGGTCGACGCGTGCGCCGCGGCGGGCGCGCAGGTGGTGCTCGCGGGCGCCGACGAGGGCGCCGCCACGGTGACGATCCCCTTCGCGTTCTCGTACTGGGGCGTCGGGTATCGGAGCTTCATCGTGTCGAGCAACGGCCTCGCGCAGTTTGCGCCGGCCAACACGGGGTGGACCAACTCCACCCTGCCCGCCCCCGCCGCGCCGAACACGGTCTTCGCGTTCTGGGACGACCTGGTGCTCCGCTCGGGCGTCTGCGTGGCCACGGTGGGCGCGGCCCCCAACCGCCGCCTCGTCGCGCAGTGGAACGACGCGGGCTTCTACCCCGCCCCCGACGCCGCGACGCACCTCACCTTCGAAGTGGTGCTGAGCGAGTCTACGCAGACCGTCGAGGTGCTCTACAACACCATGACCGCCGCCACGACGCGCGGCACCGGCGCCAGCGCCACGGTGGGCGTGCAAGAGAGCACCGGCACGCGCTTCGACCTCGTGGGCTACAACACCGCGGGCGTCGCCAACGCGGGCAACGGCTTCCGCTGGGCGCCCACCACGGCGGACCAGACCTGCGAGCAGGGCACCTACCGCCGCCAGCTCCAGGCCACCTGCCCCGCGGGCACCCTCGCCACGCTGCCCACCTGGTCGATGATCTACTTCGGCTCGCGCGTGCCCGACGGCGCGGCCATTCGCATGGAGGTGCGCGGCGCCAACACCGCCGCGGGCCTCGCGAGCGCCACCGCCGTGCGCCTGCCCGACGCGCCGCGCGCCGCGGGCGTCGCGCCCACCGCGAGCGGCTACGACCTCGGCAACGTGCTCGCGGCCGCCGATCCGCGCCTCAGCCACGCGCCCTACCTCGAGCTCACCGCGTACCTCGACTCCGGCCCGGACCGAAACCTCGCGCCGGTGCTGGGCTCCATCGAGGCCCAGTTTCGCTGCCTCCCCGTCGAGTCGTCGGTGCGCTGCGTGGCCGGGAGCGCGTGCATCCCGACGACGCCCTGCCGCCGCGGCGTGATCGCGTGCACCCGCCCGCTCTCGGCCACCTGCGTCGACGCGGGCCTCCTGCCCACGGGCACCTCCTGCGGCGCGGGCGCGGTGTGCAACCCCGCCGGCGCCTGCGTGCCCTGCTCCGAGGGCGCCGCCTGCGACACGGGCAACGCCTGCACCCGCGGACGCGTGAGCTGCGCCACGGGCGCGCCGGTGTGCGCCACGGTGGCGAACCTCCCGACGGGCGCCGGGTGCGGCTTCAGCGCGGGCCCCTACACCCGCGGAAGCTCTTCGTACGCGTGGATCGAGGCCTGCGCGCAGGCGGGCGCCGCGGTGATTCTCCCCGCGAGCGACGACGCGGCCTACGACGTCGCGCTGCCCTTCCCGTTTCGCTTTCTCAACACCGTGCGCACCACGGTGGGCGTGAGCTCCAACGGCGCCATGGGCTTTCCCACGGTGCCTTCGAGCTACGCCAACGCGGCGCTCCCCGCGGCGGCGATGGGCGACGCGATCTTTCCCTTCTGGGACGACCTCTCGACGCGCGCCGCGGGCGTGTGCGTGGCCACCCTCGGCCGCGCGCCCGAGCGCCTCTTCGTGGTGCAGTGGTCCAACGTCGACGTGCGCGACGCCGCCGACCGCCGCGCGCTGGGGGCGTCGCTCAACTTCGAAGTCATCCTCGAAGAGTCGACGCAGGCCGTGAACGTGCTCTACGGCGCCATGACGGGCGACGCGCGCGCCACGGGCAGCTCGGCCACCATCGGCATCCAACGCGGCGACGGCGCCGTGACCGACACCGTGGGGTTCAACACACCCGCGGTCGCCGTGGCCAACACCACGATCCGCTGGACGCCGCCCGTCTCGAGCACCTGCGACGGCAGCGGGACGTGCTCGCCCTGCGCCGTGCGCGAGACCTGCGACGGCCGCGACAACACCTGCGACGGCCTGGTAGACGAGGGCATCGCCGACGTCTCGTGCGGCGTGGGCGCGTGCCGCCGCACGGTGGCCGGGTGCGTGCGCGGCGTCGTTCAGACGTGCACGCCGGGGACGCCTGCCGCCGAGCTCTGCGACGGCATCGACAACGACTGCGACGGCAGCATCGACGAGAACTTCACCGTCGCGGTGCGCTCGTGCGCCAACCTCGACCCCGCGGCGCCCAGCGGCGTGTACACCCTCGACCCCGACGGCGACGGCCCCGCGGCACCCTTCGACGCGTACTGCGACATGACCACGGCCGGCGGCGGCTGGACCCTCGCCCTCAAGGCCAGCGGCTCGTCGACCACCTTCTCGTACGACTCGGCCCTGTGGACCAACGCGACGCTCCACAACCCCGCCTCGCGCGACGCCTCGGCCGTCGAGGCGAAGCTCCAGCCCTTCGTCGCCACCGCGTTCGACACGGTGCTCCTCGTGATGGCCACGGGCGCCACCACGCGCACGCTCACCACCACCACCACGACGAGCGCGTCGCTCCTCACGCGCTTCATGGGC
>CANMAT010000719.1 GCA_947494865.1 Deltaproteobacteria bacterium | reverse complement strand
CGCATGGCGCGTGCCTCGACGGGGCTCACGGGGAGCGAGAGGGCCGTCATGGCCTCGCCGCGCAGGAGCACCGCGCGCGTGAGCGTGGGCGCGCCGTCGGCGGCCGCGACGAGGGCGGCGCCGTCGTGCATGTCGACGAGCTGCGCGGCGAAGGGGGCGTGCACCGTGCGCGGTCGCCCGTCGGGGAGGTACGCGCAGAGGGCCGTCGCGTCGGCCTGCGGCTGCTGGCGGCAGGGGGCGGCGACCACCCAGGCCTCCGAGCGGTCGTCGAAGGCCACGGCGCCCATGGGCTCGGCGCGCAGCTCGTCGCGCAGGAGCTCCCAGCGCCCGCCGTCGCGCAGCGCATAGACCGCGCGGGCCCAGCCCTCGTGCGTGCACACGGCCCGCACGGCGCCGTGGCCCGCGGCGAGCGCGCACGCGCGGCCGGGCAGCGGGAGCGCGCGGTCGGCCGCGCCGTGGGCGACGTCGACGAGGCGCAGCGCGGCGTCGTCGGCCACCGCGAGCGCGCCGTCGGCGAGGGCCGCGGCGCGCGAGGGTTCGTCGGGGAGCACGCGACCGGCGGGCGCAGCGAGGGGCGGCGGCGCGGCGCCGAGCGCGACGTCGACGGGCGAGGGGAGGCCCGGCGCGTCGACGAAGGCGCCCGTCGCGGGGTCGAGGCGCAGCCGACGACGGGAGGTGGCGAGCAGCGCGTCGTCGCCCGCGAGGCCGAGCGCGAGGGCGACCTCGCCGTCGTCGAGGGGCACCGCGGCGAAGCGCGCGCCGCCGTCGTCGGAGCGGTGCAGCGCGCCCGGCGCGGTGATGGCGAAGACCCGCTGCGCGGAGACGAAGAGCGCGTCGAGCACGCCCTCCAGCGGGAGCCGCCGCGCGCCGCGCCCGTCGTGGCTCCACGCGCGGCCCTCGGCGTCGCGCCACGCGAGCGCGCCGCGGTGCGAAAACGCATGGAGCCGACGGTCTTCGAGCCCGTCGCTGAGGGGGCGCGCGCTGCCCTCGAAGCGCCCCACCTCGGTGAGGGGGCCGAGAAAGTCGCGCGCCTCGAGCACCGCGCCGTCGGCGGTCGCGAAGCGCCAGCCGCTGGCCACGCGCGCCGCAGCCACGAGGGGCCGCGCGGGGTACGGCGGCGCCGCGAGGGCGGCGTCGGTGCGGCGCGCGGAGCCCGCGAGGTAGCGGCCGGCCTCGACGCGCAGCGCGGGCCCGCCGGGGGCGTCGCCGGTCCAGCGGCCGCGGGGCGCAGCGACCGCGCGCGGGGGAGCTCCCGACGGAGCCTGCTGCGCGCGTCGGCACGCCGTCGAGAGGGCCGCGAGGAGGGCAGCCAGCGCCTGGGCGCGAGAAGACCAACGCATTGTGCGGGACCGTAGAGCAACCGTGGGCCGCGGCGATAGTGCGCCGCGTTGCGCTCCGGGGGGAATCTTCTGCGATGCCGCTACGCCGACGGGTAGACTCGCCGCGGTTTTGGCACACCGCACGGGAGACGCTGATGAAATGGACATGGCAGGCACACCTCTGCGCGCTCGCACTGATCGCGCTCGGGTGTAACGGAAACGCAGTCGTCGGCGGGCGCACCGACGCGTCCGTCGACGCGGTCACCGACATGGGCCCGAAGCCCTGCGCGGCGGGGCAGACGCGCTGCGGCGATCGCTGCGTCGACGCGCAGGCCGACCGCGCCAACTGCGGCGCCTGCGGCACCGCGTGTGGCACGGGCGAGATCTGCGCGGCCGGGCGCTGCGCGCTGAGCTGTCCCGCGGGGCAGCGGGCGTGCGCCGGCGCCTGCGTCGACGTGCGCACCGACCGCGGCAACTGCGGCGCCTGCGGGGCGTCGTGCGCGGCGGGGCAGGTGTGCTCCCTCGGCGCGTGTCAGCTCACCTGCGGCGGCGGCCTCGCGATGTGCGGCGCCGCGGGCGACGGCGGCAGCGCCGACGGCGGCGTGGCGTACTGCGCCGACACGGCCACCGACCGCGGCAACTGCGGCGGCTGCGGCGTCGCGTGCGCGACGGGCGAGGTGTGCGTGAACAGCGCGTGCCGCCTCGAGTGCGTGGCGGGCACGGTGCCCTGCGGCGGCCGCTGCGTCGACCCGCAGACCGACCGCGCCAACTGCGGCGGCTGCGGCACGGCCTGCGCCGCGGGCCAGGTGTGCTCCGGCGGCGCGTGCCAGGTGTCGTGCGGCGCGGGGCTCTCGCAGTGCGCGGGCGTGTGCCGCGACCTGCAGAGCGACCTCGCCAACTGCGGCGCGTGCGGCACGAGCTGCGCGGCGGGGCAGGTGTGCTCGCGCGGGGCCTGCGTGGTGTCGTGCAGCGTGGGGCTCACCGAGTGCGCGGGCGTGTGCCGCGACACGCAGAGCGACCTCAACCACTGCGGCGCGTGCGGCAACGCCTGCGGCGCGGGGCAGGTGTGCTCCATGGGCGCCTGCCAGGTGTCGTGCGGCGGCGGGCAGCTGTCGTGCGGCGGCGTGTGCCGCGACACGCAGAGCGACCTCGCCAACTGCGGCGCGTGCGGCGCGAGCTGCGCGGCGGGGCAGGTGTGCTCCCGCGGGGTGTGCGTGGTGTCGTGCGGCGCGGGGCTGCGCAACTGCGGCGGCGTGTGCCGCGACCTCGACACCGACCGCGCCAACTGCGGCGCGTGCGACGCGGTCTGCGCCGCGGGCCAGGTGTGCTCCGAGGGGAGCTGCCGCGTGTCGTGCGTGGCGGGCACGACGCTCTGCGAGGGCATCTGCCGCGACCTCACCAGCGACCTCGGCAGCTGCGGCAGGTGCGGCGCCGCGTGCCCGGCGGGGCAGGTGTGCTCCCTCGGCGCGTGCGTGGTGACCTGCGGCGGCGGCACCACCAACTGCGCGGGGGTGTGCCGCGACACGCAGACCGACCTCAACCACTGCGGCGCCTGCGGCAACGCCTGCGCGGCGGGGCAGGTGTGCTCGCGCGGGGCCTGCGTGGTGTCGTGCAGCGCGGGGCTCACCGAGTGCTCGGGCGTGTGCCGCGACACGCAGACCGACAACAGCCACTGCGGCGCCTGCGGCAGCGCGTGCCCCGCGGGGCAGGTGTGCTCGCGCGGGGGCTGCACCGTCTCGTGCGGCGCGGGCACCACCGACTGCGCGGGCGTGTGCCGCGACACGCAGACCGACAACGGCAACTGCGGCGGCTGCGGCACAGCCTGCGCCGCGGGGCAGGTGTGCTCCGGCGGGGCGTGCCGCGTGTCGTGCGTGGCGGGCACCACCAACTGCGCGGGCGTGTGCCGCGACACGCAGACCGACAACGGCAACTGCGGCGGCTGCGGCACAGCCTGCGCCGCGGG
>CANMAT010000718.1 GCA_947494865.1 Deltaproteobacteria bacterium | reverse complement strand
GAGGTGCGCTCCCACGACGAGGACGGCGACCTGCTCGCCATCAACGAGATCAGCACCTTCGTGCGCGGCGCCGGCGGCTGGGGCGGCGATCGCGGCCCCGCGGCCGAGAGCAGCGCCGTGCCCGAGCGCGCCCCCGACGCGACGGTGGAAGAGAAGACGAGCGACGATCAGGCGCTGCTCTACCGCCTCTCGGGCGACGTGAACCCGCTCCACGCCGACCCGGGCTTCGCCACCTCCTTCGGCTTTCAGAAGCCCATTCTGCACGGGCTCTGCAGCTACGGCTTCGCGGCGCGGCACGTGATCGGCGCCTTCGCCGGCGGCGACCCGCGGCTGTTCAAGTCGATGCGCGTGCGCTTCGCCGACTCGGTGTTCCCGGGCGAGACGCTCGTTACCGAGATGTGGCGCGACGGCGACAAGGTGACCTTTCGCACGCGCGTGAAGGAGCGCGACAAGGTGGTGCTCACGGGGGGCGCCGTCGAGCTCTTCAAAGAGATCCCGGTGAAGAAGGCGAAGGCTGCCGCGAAGCCCGCGGCGGCCGGCGCGAGCGCGCCCGCGGTGCCCAACACCACCGACATCTTCGGCGGCATTCGCAAGTACCTCTCGAAGAACGCCGACGTGGCCACCAAGATCGGCAAGGTGTTTCAGTTCAAGCTGAGCGCGCCCGACAGCGTGTGGACGCTCGACCTCGTGGCCAACAAGGTGACGCAGGGCGCGGGCGCGACGCCCGAGTGCACGCTCGAGCTCACCGACGCAGACTTCATGGCCATGGCCACGGGCAAGGCCAACCCGATGAAGCTCTTCTCGTCGGGCAAGCTCAAGGTGTCGGGCGACCTCCTCGCGTCGCAGAAGCTCGACTTTCTGATGAAGGTCGACCCCAACGACGTGATCGCTTCGATGAACGATCGCGTCGGCGCGGGCGGCGGTGCGGCCGCGGCGGCGCCCGAGGCGGCGAAGCCCGCGGAGCCCACGAGCGCCGACGTGTTCGCGGGCATCGGCGTGTACCTCGAGAAGAACGCCGACGTGGCCACCAAGATCGGCAAGGTGTTTCAGTTCAAGCTGAACGCGCCCGACAGCGTGTGGACGCTCGACCTCAAGACCAACAAGGTGGCTCAGGGCGAGACCGCGAAGCCCGAGTGCACCCTCGATATGAGCGACGCCGACTTCATGGCCATGGTGTCGGGCGCCGCCAACCCGATGAAGCTCTTCTCGTCGGGCAAGCTCAAGATCACGGGCGACGTGCTCGCCTCGCAGAAGCTCGACTTCCTCCAGAAGATCGACAAGGGCGCCGTGGCCGCGGCCATGGCCGACCGCAAGCCGGCCGCGGCGAGCGCCCCCGCGGCCGCTCCCGTCGCCGCGAAGGAGCCGAAGGCCCCCGCGCTCTTCAAGGCCCTCGGCGAGCGCCTCGCGCAGTCGCCGGCGCTCGGCGCCGAGGTGGGCGCGAAGGTGCAGTTTACCGTGAAGGACCTCAACCGCGCCTGGGTGCTCGACGGCGCCACGGTGAGCGAGGGCAAGGCCACCGACGCGGCGGCCTATCTCATTCTGAGCGACGACGACCTCGCGGCGCTCGCCGCGGGCAAGGCGACGGCGCAGTCGCTCTTCATGCATGGCACGCTGCGCGTCGACGGCGACGTGCGGCTCGCGCACCGGCTCGGCATTCTGAACAAGCTCGCGTGAGCGCTCTCACGCAACGGCCGCAACGAACCTGAAGGAGACGACAATGGGACGACGCGTGAACGTGATCGGCGTGGGCATGGTGAAGTTTCAAAAGCCCGGCGCGAGCGACGAGTACAACGTGATGGCGCGCGACGCCATCGGGGTGGCCCTCAAGGACGCCGGCATCAGCTTCTCGGAAGTGGAGCAGGCCTTCGCGGGCTACGTGTTCGGCGACTCTACGTGCGGGCAGCGGGCCGTATACGAGATGGGTCGCACGGGCATTCCGGTGTTCAACGTGAACAACAACTGCTCGACGGGCTCGTCGGCGCTCATGCTCGCCAAGCAGGCCGTCGAGGGCGGCGTGGCCGAGTGCGTGCTCGCCGTAGGCTTCGAGCAGATGGAGAAGGGCGCGCTCGGGGCCAAGTGGACCGACCGCACCAACCCCATGGACAAGCACGTGAACGTGATGACCGAAGTGCAGGGCGTGAACCAGGCGCCCTTCACCGCGCAGATGTTCGGCGGCGCGGCGCGCGAGCACCAGTGGAAGTACGGCACCAAGCGCGAGACCTTCGGCAAGGTGTCGGTGAAGGCGCGGCAGCACGCCAACCGCAACCCGTACGCGCTCTTCGGCGACCTGCTGTCGCTCGAAGAGATCATGGCCGCGCCGGAGGTGTTCGACCCCCTCACGCGCTACCAGTGCTGCCCGCCCACCTGCGGCGCCGCCGCGGCCATCGTGTGCTCCGACGAGTTCGCGCGGAAGCACAACATCTCGAACCCCGTGTACATCGCCGCCCAGGCCATGGCGACGGACTTCGAGTCGAGCTTTCAAGACTCGATGATCAAGATGATCGGCGCCGACATGACCAAGGCCGCCGCGCAGAAGGTGTACGCGCAGGCGGGCCTCGGGCCCCAAGACGTGCAGGTGGTCGAGCTCCACGACTGCTTCACGGCCAACGAGGTGATCACCTACGAGGGCCTCGGGCTGTGCCCGGAGGGCGGCGCCGAGAAGTTCATCGAAGACGGCGACAACACCTACGGCGGCCGCTTCGTGACCAACCCCTCGGGCGGCCTCCTCTCGAAGGGGCATCCCCTCGGCGCCACCGGGCTCGCGCAGTGCACCGAGCTCGTGTGGCAGCTCCAGGGCCGCGCCGAGAAGCGCCAGGTGGCCAACGCGCGCGTCGCGCTGCAGCACAACCTCGGCCTCGGCGGCGCCTGCGTCGTCACCATGTACCGCCGCGACTGAGCGCACCGCGCTCCGCCCCCCCTCCCCTACGATCCCCCGACCGCGGCGCCGAAGACTACGGCGCCGTAGTCTTTCCCCATCATCGCCCGAGACACCGCGTGGCTGACGCGCTCGAGAACGGCTTCGACGCCGACACCGAGCGCGCGCGGCTGGTGAGCGGCGCTCGACGTCATCGTGCGCAGCCTGGCTCTGCCCCTCTGCGCGCGCTCACGCTCGCGCCAACCGTGATCTCATCGGGGGTCAGTACGCTCTATGGGTGAGCGCGTCGGCGGACGGCTGCCGTCACCCATGGTGCGCCCCGAACAACGCTCTTCTCGCGGTGGAGTCAGCGCGCACTCCGCTGGGCCGCGCGGTGACGCTCCTGGGGCTCTGACCGCGGCGGCCGCG
>CANMAT010000717.1 GCA_947494865.1 Deltaproteobacteria bacterium | reverse complement strand
GTGTGGCCCGTGCTGATGGCCGCGTCGCCGTCGCCGTCGCCGTCGAAATCGCCCACAATCGAGAGCCCCTGCCCGAAGGGCGCCGCGCCGCCGGACACCCGGGGAATGGTGAACTCCGCGCCCGGCATCGCTCCGCCCAGGAGCGCGTACACCGCGCCGCCGCCGGTCGCGTCGGGCGCCGCCACGAGGAGGTCGTCGACCTCGTCGCCCGAGAGGTCGCCGCCGCTCGCGATGGTGTAGCCGAAGTGCTCGGACACGCCGCGCTCGCTCGGCGGGTGCTCGATCGATCGTAGGGCCGCGATGCGGCCCCCCGCGGGCGACGCGCCCTGGTAGAGCGTCACGACGTTGAGCCCGGGGCGCGCGATGGCGAAATCGGCGCCGCCGTCGTCGTTGATGTCTCCCGCCGCCGAGGCCGAGTAGCCGTAGACCGCCTCGACGTTGCGGGGCTCGGGCACGTCGGTCCCGTCGGGGTTGGGCGTCGGGCCGCGCCAGCGGGGGCCGCCGGCGAAGATCGTGGCGCTCTCGTACGCGGTGACCAGCACGTCGGCGAGGCCGTCGCCGGTCACGTCGCCCACGCCCGCGACGCTGTGCCCGAAGAGCGACGCCGTGGGCGCCACCGTCGACACCGCGCGCTCGATGGGGGCGCTCATCGTGAGCCCGGCGGGGCCGCCGAACACCATGTACAGCCGACCGACGCCCGCGTTCCAGAGGCCCGGCGCGCCGATGGCGAGGTCGCCGTAGCCGTCGCCGTCGACGTCGCCGACGCCCGCGAGCGAGGTGCCGAAGCGCGAGCCCGCCACGGCGCCCGGCGTGAGGCGCGCGAGCACGGGAAAGCTCCCGTCGCGCGAGCCCGCGAACACCACCACGAGCTCGTCGCAGCCCGCGGCCGGCGCGCGCACGCAGGCGCTCGTGGCGATGTCGGCGAGGCCGTCGCCGTTCATGTCGGGCACCACCACGACCTGCTGCCCGAGGGTGTCCGGGGCCGTGCCCGTCACGCCGAACGAGAAGCGCCGCTCGGCGGTGCTCGACATGGCGCCCAGCACGGCCACGAGTTGCGGGCGCCCGAGCGATGCCGACGTGCGGGGCGCGCCGACGACGATGTCGCCCAGACCGTCGCCGTTGACGTCGGGCATCCATCCCACCACGTTGCCCGCGCCCTCCCGAGGTGACACGCCCCCGCGCGTTCGAAACGACCACACGGGGCTCGTCGGCCCCGCGACGCCGTTGGTGCAGCGCGCCCGCGCCTGCCAGAAGTGCACGCCCGCCGTGAGCGCCGCAGGAACGAGCTCGCGCGCGTCCGCGCCGATCGTTGTGGTGCGCGCGTTGCGGGTCATGTCGGCCGAGTCGGCGACGGTGACCTCGACGGAGCCCGCGAAGCCGTCGGGCACCCGTAGGCGCAGGCGCGCCGAGGTGGAGCTCACGCGCGTGGTCGAGAGGGGAGCGAGCGGCTGCACGGCCACCGCGCACACGGCGGGCACATCGGGCGCGTCGGGCGCGTCGCGCGCGATCGGCGCGTCGATGACTGCGGGCACATCGGGCGCTGCGTCGAGCGTCACATCGGGCGCTGCGTCGAGCGTCGCATCGGTCGCTGCGTCGGGCGTCGCATCGGGCGCTGCGTCGCGCGTCGCATCGACGGTGGCATCACTCGCGGCGTCGGCGCTCGTCGAGGGCACGCAGTCGCCCCCGCGCGCGGCGCTCGACGAGTATCGGTAGCCGCTCGGGCACGCGGCGGCGGGCTCGGCGCAGGCGTTGTCGTAGGTGCACACCGAGCCCGCGTTGCAGTCGATGGCGCGACCGCAGCGAAAGGGCGACGCGGGGCACCCCGCGCACAGCGCGGCCACGCACGCGAGCGCGGCGAGGAGCTCAGAACGCATGGGACACCCCCACCAGCGCGCCGCCCTCGACGGGGCGTACGTTTGGGCTCCAGCTGAGCCGTGACCCCGGCGCGCCACGGCGTAGCAGCAGCCCCACGGCCCCCACCGCGGCGCCCACGAGGCCCGCCGCGCCCACCGCCGCGCCGGCGATCTGTTGGTCGGTGCGCGCGTCGCGGGCCACCAGGTAATCGAGCTCCCGCGAGATCGACGCGTTGGTGCCCGGGTCGGCGGGAGCCACCACGAGGGCGACGCCGACGACCGCGACGAGGCCTCCCACGCCGAGCGCCACGTAGGGCCAGGGCGAGGGCCTCGCAGCGGTCGGAGCGTCGACGGGCGCGAGCACCGCCGCGGCGACCGGGGGCGCCGCCGTCGCCGCGGGCGCGCGCGTCGCGGCGCGGGTGCGGTGGTGACGCGACGTCGGCGTCGCGACGGGCGTTGCGACGGGCGTTGCGACGGGTTCGGCGACGGGTTCGGGCGCGGGGCGACCCTCGAGGCGCGCGATGGCGGACTCGGCGTTCGCCCGGTCGCTCGCGGCGCCGATGGCGAGGTACGTGCGATAGGTGGCGATCGCGTCGTCGCGGCGGTTGAGGCGCTCGAAGGCGAGGGCCACGTTCAAGAGCAGGCCCGCGCGCCGCGTGAGCACGTAGGCCCGCTGAAAGCGCGCGAGGGCCGTTTCGAAGTCGCGCACTTCGAACGCGGCGAGGCCCTGCTGGTACACGCGCTGCGCCGACGCCTCGGGCTGCGCGAAGGCGGGCCGCGCCTGCGAGAGCGCCACCGCGAAGGCCAACGTCGAGAGAGCGACCCGAGTGAGCACGCGCGCAAGGTTTCATACCCCGCGCCGCGGTTCAACCCGCCCGGCGCCCCGCGCGCGCGGGCGCTTCACTCGGCGCAGGAGATGTCTTCGTCGTAGAGCCGGTCTACCGTGTCGGAGACTCGCACGAAGCACTCGAGGCCCTGCGAGGGGAAGCGCTTCGTGCGCGCGGCGATCTTCTCGGCCTCGGCGATCGCGAGGTCTTCGTCGTCGAAGCGGCCGAGGAGCTCGTACCGGAGCTCGCCTTCGTCCCACTCGCCGGTCGGCGTCACGCGCTGCGTAATGAGGTTCATTTCGAATCGTCCCATAGGCGTCGGGGCTCTCTGGTGACGCGCCCCCGCCGCGTCAACGCCTCGACCGCCGCGACGCGCCGTGACCGCAGCGCCCGCGCTGACACAGCGCGACACAGCGAAACACGCGCGCCGCGCGGCATATCGCGAGGCACAACCGCAGGGTGGCGTTGCCAAAAATGCTTATGTGGAAGCGGTATCACGAGTCCCGCGCTTTCTGCGGCCACGGCGCACTGCTGCTCGCTGTGGCGCTGTTGCCGCGGAATGAACCCGGATTATTCATCACGCACTCTGCGCCGCTGTCGCCG
>CANMAT010000716.1 GCA_947494865.1 Deltaproteobacteria bacterium | reverse complement strand
CTTCATCGATGCCCGCGTCGACCTGCGTGGCCTTCACGAGCAAGAGCACCACGTCGGGGCGCTCGGCCCGCAGCGCGCGCTCGACCACCTCGCGGCGCCCGGGCTCAGCGCCCGCGCGCAGGCCCGGCGTGTCGAGCCAGCGCAGCGCGTGGCCGTCGGCGGTTACATCGTACCATCCCGCGGTGGGCGTAGTGTCCTCGACGCTCCCCACCGCCGCGACCTCGACGCCCAGGAGCGCGTTGGCGAGGCTCGATTTGCCTACGCCGCGGCGGCCGAGCACCGCGATGCGCGGCGCCCTCCGCTCGACGAGCAGCGCGCGGAGGTCTTGCACCTCGGTGACGAGCCGCCGCGCGCCGGGGATGCGCTTGAGGAGTTCCTCCACGTCGTCGAGGGTCTGCGCGGTCTCGCGGCCTTCGTTGGGATCGGGCGTCGGGGGTGCCGTCATCGTCCGCTACGATAGCGCGAACCCGTCGCCGGTCGCGCGCGCCGCCGTCGAAGGCCCGCCATCGTCGCCGCGAGCGCGAGCAGCGCCACCGCCGAAGGCCGCGCGCGCGAGGGCACCGTGCAGCCGCAGCCGGGGTTGGTCTCGGGGTCGACGTAGAGCCCCGCGTCGGGCGCGGCGTCGCCCTCGGGCGGAGGCGCGTCGTTGATGGGCGCCGCGGCGTCGGTGTCGCCCGCGTCGGCTGCGGGGGCCGCGTCGGCGGGCGGCGCGCCCGCGTCGGCGCTCGTGCCGATGGCCTCGGCCACGAGGCGAACGTGCACCTCGGGGGCCGACGGCGCCGTCGTGCGAAGCACGAGGTCGCTGGTGAACATGCCCGCGCGGTCGGGTACGAAGCGCACCGAGAGCTGCCGCGAGCCGCCGCCGGGGATGCACAGCGGATCGGTGGCGACGGTGAAATGCGGATCGGCGGGCGCCGCCGGGGTGACCGCCATGGTCGCCGTGCCGGGGTTGCGCACGGTGACCACCTCGCGCCCGGAGAGCCCGAGGCGAATGCGCCCGAGGTTGAGTTCGAAGGCCGGCGTGACCTCGGCGCCGGGGAGCGAGAGGCGCACGTTGCGGTCGACGCTCACCTGCTGCTCGGTGCGGCTCGCGAAGGGGATGCCATCGGGCGCGAACGAATCGCGCCGGCGGCCGCCCACCACGGGGATGGGATAGTCGACCTCGACGCGCAGGCGCAGCGAGCCCTGGTAGCGCAGCGCGCCGCTCCAGCGCGTGGGGAGCTCGGCGTCGCCGTTGGAGGTCGCGACGAGCTGCGCCTCGGGCGTGGTGGCGGTGATGCTGGTCATCGCCTGCGGAAACGAGATTTCGGCCGTGCGAATGGTGGTGGTGAGGTCGTAGGCGCCGTAGACCCAGTAGTTCACCAGGCCGAACGAGGTGGTGATCGTGTCGGCCCGGAGCAGGCGCTCGTGGGCGGTGACGGTGACCGCCGTGGGGGCCGGGTCCCACGCCCACGGGGTGAACATCGACGTGCCGCGCTCGCTGCGGTCGACGCCCGCCCACATGGGCACGGGGATCATGAACTCGGAGCCCAGCAGGCGGAGCCAGAACTGCAGCCGCATGCCGTACTGCACGGTGAGCCGACCGCCGTTGGGGTCGCCCGTTGCGGTGGCCGTGAAGGCCGGCGGCCAGCGCAGGTCGAGGTTGCCCGGCATGCTCCAGTCGTAGTCGCCGAGCAGCAGGAAGTTGTACCGAAGCCCGAGGTTCGCACTGCCCGCCTCGCCCATAAAACCGGGGCCGAAATCGACGGGGCCGCGGGCCGAGAACAGCAGCCGCGAGCGCGTCGTAGCGGCCGCGCAGGCGGGGTCGTCGGCGCGCGCCGCGGAGGGGGCCGCGAGGGTTGCCAATGCGAGCGCCGCGAGGCGCAGCGCGCGATGGGAGGCCGTTGCCGTCGTCACGGAGCGCGACACTATCAGCCATACCCCACACAAGGGAACCGGCGCTATACGTTGCGCTCCCCGCATGCGAGACACCGCCGCCGTCGTCGATGAACCACCGCCGGGGCCGCCCTGGGACGCACCCGTCGACGCGTGCACCTTCGCGTGCCTCGACTGCGAGATGACAGGCACCGACTCCGCGCGCGACGCGATCCTCGAGGTGGCCGTCGTGCGCGTGGTTGGCGGGCGCGTCGTCGGCGCCTTCGAATCGCTCGTGCGCACCGAGGTGTCGTGCGATCCCGGCGCCCTCGCGCTGCACGGCATCGGCCCCGACGCGCTCGCCGACGCGCCCACCTTCGAAGACGTGGCGCCGCGCCTCGCCGAGGCGCTCTCCGGCGCGGTGGTCGTCGCGCACGCGCCCGACCTCGACGTGGCCTTTCTCGACCGCGCGTTCGAATCCGCGGGGCGCCCCGAGCGCCTGCGCTTCGCGCTCGACACGCTGACCCTCGCGCGGCGCGCCGTGCACGCGAAGACGTACGCCCTCTCGTCACTCGCCGCGAAGCTGTCGCTCGGCGAGTTTCGGTGGCACCGGGCGGGCCAGGACGCGCGCGCCACCGCGGCCCTGCTCGCGCACCTCGTGTCGGTCTTTCGCCCCGCGACGGCGCGCGACCTGTGGGACGTTCGCGTGGGGCAGGCGGGACCTCCCCGCGTGCGCGCCTCCTTCGACGCGCTGTTCTCTCGCATGGCGGGCACGGGCAAGCCCATCACCCTGGTGCTTCGAACCCCCGGCAGCGACCCGGTGACGGTGCGCGGCCGCGTCGACCGCTGGGCGCGGCCGCACCTCTTGCTCGCCCTGGGCGCGCGGGGGCGCCGCGGGCTGCGCATCGTGCGGGCCGACCGCGTGCTCGACGCGCGCGAGGGGTGATCGCGCGGGCGTACTTGTGGCGAACGTGGCCCTTCATCTAGAGTCGCCTGCGATGCGCGCGATGCTTTCGGCGGGGCGGTGGGTGTTTCTCGGTGCGGTGGTCTCGGCGTGCGCCGCGGGCGATGTGGCGTCGACGCCTCCGCCGCCCGACGCCGCGCTCGACGCGGCCGACGAAGACGTGGCGCCCGCGCCCGATGCCGCGCTCGACGCGCTGCCCACCGACATCATGGTGACCTGCGGCGACGGCATCTGCACGCGCGGCAGCGAGACCTGCGAGACGTGCCCGCTCGACTGCAACCGCTGCCCGACGTGCGACATGGCCCCGAGCTGCACCGGCGCCCTCGCGGTGCCCCTCGCGAGCACGCGCCTGCCCGTGTGCGACAACACCCTCGACGGCAACCAGCGCTCGAACTACGCGTGCGGCACCGAGCTGGGCGTCGCCCCGTCGGCCACCACCTGCGCCGACCCGCAGCTCCGCATCCGCGTGAAGG
>CANMAT010000715.1 GCA_947494865.1 Deltaproteobacteria bacterium | reverse complement strand
GCGCGCCGCGAAGGCCCCGCCGCGCCCCACGGCCTCGACGCCCACGGCCCCGAGCTCGATGCCCCCCGCGCGCGAAACCCCGCCGCGCGAAGCCAACGCCAGCGCACCGAAGCCGAGAGCCAACGAGCGAGACGGTCGCCGAGCGCGCACAGCACACAGTTTGCAACTTCCTGGCCGTGTACCTCGACGTCTCGGTGACCCGGCGCAGCGCGTGGTGGACCCTTCCCGGTGCGTGGGTGCTCACGGCGGCGCTGGCGTGGCTCCTCGCGGGCTGCGGCGCGCCCGAGGTGACAAGCGCGGCGGCCGGCGACGCGGGCGCCACAACGACGGACGCGACCTGCGCGCAGAACCCCGGCCTCGACCCCGAGCTCCTCCCGCGGTGCTGCGGCGACCGGGGGCGCGCGCGCTGCCTGCCCGCGGCGCTCGTTCCGGGGCGGAGCGCGGCGATGCTGGCGCCGTGCCTCCGCGGCGGCCTCTGCGTGCCCGAGGCGATCGTGCGCGCGGGCACCGGGTATGTGCCGCGGCGGTGCCGCTCCTTCGGCGGCATCGCGGGCGCGTGCGTGTCGCGCTGCGTCCCCATGGTGGCCGAGCAGGGCGACCTGCTCCCGCGCGACGTGTGCGACGACGACGCGCGCTGCGCGCCCTGCTTCGACCCGAGCATGGGCAACGCCTCGACGGGGGCCTGCGAGCCTGCGAGCCCGTGCTCCGACGCGGGAGCGATCGCGCCGCCGCCGCCGATCACGTGCCCCTACACGGGCCCGGCGTTGCTCGACCCGAGCGCCCTCCCGGCCTGCGCGTGCGCCGGGACGCGCTGCATGCCCGCGGGGCGCGTTCCCGCGGGGCAGCGCGCCCGCCTCGCGTCGTGCGCCGGCGGGTACTGCGTGCCCGAGCCCTACATTCGCTCGGCGAACAACTACGTGCCCCGGCGCTGCACGGCCTTCGGCGGCCTCGTGGGCGGGTGCGTGTCGCGCTGCGTCCCCATGGTGGCCGCGCAGGCCGACGTGCTCTCGCGCGACGTGTGCGACGCGGGCGAGCTCTGCGCGCCCTGCTACGACCCGCAAGACAACAACGCCCCCACGGGCGCGTGCGAGGTGCCCCCCAACTGCGGCGACGGGGGCTTTCCCCCGCGGCCTCCGCCGCTGCGGTGCCCGCACACGGGGCCCCCCGTGCTCGACCCCGCGCGCCTCCCGCCGTGTCAGTGCGCGGGCACGCGCTGCATGCCCGCCTCGCGCGTCCCGAGCGCGCAGCGCGGGATGCTCGCCGTCTGCCCCGGCGGGTACTGCGTGCCCGACGAGTTCATTCGCGCGGCCAACAACTACGTGGCGCCCACGTGCCGACCGTTCGGTTCCATGGGCGAGGGGCGCTGCCTCTCGCGCTGCGTCCCCATGGTGGCCGCGCAGGCGTCGATGCTCTCGCCGTCGACGTGCGGCCCCACGCAGCTCTGCGTCCCGTGCTTCGACCCGCGCACCGGCGCGAGCACCTCGGCGTGCAACCAGTCGTGCGACCCGGGGCCGCGCGAGGCGCCCTTTCGCTTCGCCGCATGCTGCGGCGGGCGGGCGCGGTGCGTGCCCGTCACGGCCGTTCCCGCCGCGCAGCGCGCGAGCCTCGCCGCCATGACCTGCCCCGCGGAGTTCGTCTGCGCCCCCAACGAGAACCTCGACCCCGCCCATCGCCCCGTGGCCTGCCGCGCGACCCCGGCGCCGCTCCCCGTGCTCGGCCAGCTCCCCGCCTACAACGGCTTCTGCGTGAGCACCTGCGTCGACCGGTCGTTCTTCGAACGCCTGGGCACCGCCCAGGGCTCGTGCCCCGCGGGGTACTTCTGCGGCCCGTGCCGCAGGCCCCTCGGGGGCTCCACGGGCGTCCCCGGCTGCACCTGAAGATCCCCTATCAATCGGTCAGGAATCGCCGCGCGAGCGGGGCCCGACGCGGGCGATGCGACGCGCCGCGCGGGGCGCAGCGCACGATGTAGGTTAAAGCATCACAGCGCGATCGGCGTGGTGGTCACAGTGCTCGCCATCGCTGGGTTGGGCGCTGACCATGCGCCGTCGGATCTCCATACCGATCGGTAAGTTTCTGCCCCGGTTGGCGCGCGGCGGCGCTGGCGCGCGGCGTGCTCAGGGGGCGGGCATGCGTACTCAATCCGCGCGCGGGTGGTCGATCGGTCGAGGGGGGTGGTGGGCTGTGGCCTCGTGCGCGGCGGCGCTCGGGGCGTCGTGTGCGGCGGCGCCCGACGACGAGCCCTGGGTGCTGGGCGTGCTCACCCACGGCGAGGAGATCGTGCGTACGGTGGGCGAGGCCACGGCGCACCCGTACGTGTGCACCGTGCGCATGGGGAGCTCGGGGGCCTGCTCGGGGGCGCTGGTGGCGCGCAACGTGGTGCTCACCGCGGCGCACTGCGTGAGCGGCGCGCGCAGCTTCACGGTGTCGTGCCCGTACTCCGGCGACGCGGCCCCCGCGACGGGGCGCGAGTCGGTGATGTCCCCGACGGGGCGAGCGTCGTTCTCTGGCGGCTACATCACGCCCGAGTCGGGCAGCGACGTGGCGCTCATTCGCCTCGACCGCGACATTCGCGCGACGCGCTTCGGCGCCGTGCGCCTCGCCAACGTGGCGCCGCCGCAGCGCGTCTTCGTGATCGGGCGCATCGCCAATGGCACCTTCACCAACCGCCTCTGGGTGAGCCCCACCTTCAATGCGATCTGGCGCTACGGGCGCGGCGCGGTGCCCAACGCCATCGGCGCCAACACCGGGGTGACGCAGCCCGGCGACTCGGGCGGCGCGCTCGTCGACGCCAACACGCAAGAGATCATCGGCGTGGTGTCGGGGGGCGGCGGCAGCACGAGCATCTACGGCGTGGTGGCCGCGCAGCCCGCGTGGTTTCGCGACACGCTCGCGCGATGGTCGGGCGCCGCGCCGCCGATGCCCACGCCCACGCCTACGCCTACGCCTACGCCCACGCCCACGCCCACGCCTACGCCCGCGGCCGACCCGTGCGCGGCGCGCGCCACGACCTGCGGCGGGTGCACCCCCCTCGCCGGTTGCGGATGGTGCGGCGCTTCAGGGCTCTGCGTCTCGGTCGACCGCGCCGGCGCGCCGCTGCGCGCGTGCGCCTCGGGCTTCGCGCTCACGCCCCCCGGCTGCGCGGGCGCCGCGCCGACCCCATCGGCGCCCAGAACGGGCGAGGCCTGCGGCGTGTACGAGGGGTGGACCATTCGGTCATGCGTGAGCCCTTCGGAGTGGGTGCGCTGCACCGGCGGCACCCTCGAGCGCGGCGCATGCGCGGCCGGCGGACGCTGCGTG
>CANMAT010000714.1 GCA_947494865.1 Deltaproteobacteria bacterium | reverse complement strand
GCGCATCAAGACCGCTGCGTGGCCCTCTCCGAGCAGGCCGCCGCCGAGGCGCCGCCCGAGCTCGCGTCGCTCTCGGCGAACCTCGTCGACTACGCCGTGAAGCACCGCGCGGTGATCGCGCGCTTCGGGCGCTTTCCCCATCGCAACGCCGCGCTCGGGCGCGAGAGCACGCCCGACGAGAGGGAGTTTCTCGCGTCGGGCCGGGGGTTCTGAGCGGGGCTCAGGCGAGGGCGAGCGCCGCGCGCACCGTCAACGCGATGAGCACCAGCGACGAGAGAAAGAAGAGCCCGAAGCGCACCTCGATCTTGTTCACCGTGGCCTGCACCAGGCTGTGCACCACGCGGAGCCCAACGTACGCCCACGCGATCGCGGCGTCGGTGCCGGGGGCCGTGCTCACCAGCGCGAGCACGATGGCGACGGGGTAGAAGAGCGTCGGCTGCTCCATGAGGTGGTTGTAGTTGTCGGCCTTCCAGCGCACGTGCGCGGGCAGCGTGGCCATCTGCTCGCCGCGCGGGGCCGCCGGGTCGAGGCGCATGCGCAGCGCGAAGATCGCCGGGATGCGCGTGGCGTACATCCAGGCCCAGATCACGAACGACCAGGCCACGAGGGCGACGACGGGCACGAGGAGCGCGCGGTGGAGCGTGATCATGGCGCCCGCCACGCTATCACTCTCGCGTTTCCGGTCACCTTCTGGTGTTCGCCGCGGTCACTTCGTAGAGTGCGCCCGTCTCGCGATGACCCCTACACGACTGCGCGTACCTTGGAGTGAGCTCTCGGCCATCGCGGCCGCGTGCGTGGCGCTCGCCGCGTGGGGGGCGTCGAGCCGCCCCGTCACCCTCGAAGGCGCCGCCGTCGCGCTCCTGGCCATGAGCGTCGCGCTCGTTCCGCGCAGGGCGCTCGAGGCCGACGCCCCCGCCGCGGCCGAGGCCGCCGCCATCGCGGGCGCGCTCGCCTCCGTGGCCATCGCCACCACCGTGGCGGGCCGCGTGCCGCCCTCGACGCTCCTGCGCGTCACGCACGCGCTCGCCGCGGGCGAGGTGCTCGCGCTCTCGACGGTGCTCGCGGTGGCGCTCCCGCTGCGCCCCGACACGCTGCGCCGCGCGCTCGTTCCGGGCGCGCTCGTGGGCCTCGCCGCGTCGCTCGGGCTGTGGTCGCCGCTGGGGTGGGTCGCGTGGCTCCCCGACCTGCGCGCCCTCGCGCCGGTGTCGGCGGTGGTCACCGTGCTCTTCTACGTTCACGCCGTTCGCAGGCCGCTCGCGCCCGTCGACCGCGCGCGGCTCATCGCGCCGGGCCTCGGCGCCGCGGCCCTCACGGCGGCCATCGCGGTGGGCGTCGTGCTCGGCCGCCGCACGTCGCCGCTGGTCATGGCCGCGGGCCTCGTCGCGCAGGTCGTGGGCATGACGCTCGGCACCGGCGCCATCGGCCTCGAGCACGCCTCGCGCCTCGCGCGCCGCTGCGCCGCGGGCGCCGTGGGCATCGCCGTGGGATCGCTCGTCGCGCTGGAGCTCCCGGAGTTTGCCGCCGCGGGCGCCCCCCTCGGCACCCTCGCGATGCTGCTCGCGTGGCCCGCCGCCGAGCGACGGCTGCGCCCCGACCGCGGGCGCCTCCTCGACGCGTGCGACGAGATCGACCAGAACCTCCGCCACGTGTCGACGCTCACCGACCTCGCCGCGGCGGTGCTCGACCCGCTTCGCATCGCGTCGCGCAACCTCCGCGCCCCCGCGGCCCTGTGGGTGCTCGACCGCCGCGAGACCTTCCGCCCCGACGTGACCGGCGCGGCCTCCGCGGCCGAGCTCTCCCTCGAGGGCGAGCGCGCCATTCTCTCGTGGCTGCGTGCGCGGCCCGGCGTGGTGTTCGCCGACACGCTGCGGCCCTACCAGGTGCGCCGCGCCGAGCTCCGCACGCTGGTCGCGTCGCTCGACGCGCACGGCGCCCTCGGCGCGATGCCGCTGCTCGACACCGACGGCGAGCTCCTGGGCGTGGTGCTGCTCCCCCGCGGCGCGCGCCTCGACGCGCCCACCTACGAAGAGGAGCGCCGCCTCGCCGCCACCGCGCGCTCCGTCGCGGGCTCGCTCTCGCTCATCGCCGCGATGGAGCGCTCGCGCGAGCGCGAGGCGAAGTCGCAGCAGCGCGCCGCCGAGGCTGACGCGCGCCGCGAGGCGGTCGAGGCCGAGCACCGCCACGTGATGGAGCGCGAGCGCGGACTGCGCGCCTTCCGCTCGCTGGGCTCCCTCGACGAGGTGTGGGTGGGCTACTCGGCCCCCATGCGCGCGCTCGCCGAGCGCATCGCGTCCCTCGCGAGCACCGACGCGCCGCTGTGCCTCGTGGCCGAGCCCGGCGCCGGCGTGGCCGCCGTGGCGCGCGCCATCCACGCAAAGAGCCCCGCCGCCGACGGGCCCCTCGTCGTGCTCGAGGCCGCCGCGCTGCGCGACGGCGACGCCCTCGCGGCGCTCGTGGGCGACCAGCGCGGCGCGCGCCCGCGTCCCGGCTGGCTCGAGCACGCCCTCGGCGGAACGCTCGTGATCGAAGACGTCTCGGCCCTCGGCCACGACGCCCACGTGGCCCTCCTCGAGGCCGTGCGCGACCGCAGCGCCCGCAGGCTCGGCGCCGTCGACGCCTACGCGTGCGCGGTGCGCGTGGTGATGGTCTCGCGGCGCGCCGTCGCCGACCTCGACCTCCCGTCAGACCTCGTGGCGCGCGTCGCCGCGACGCTCCAGGTGCCTCCGCTGCGGGCGCGCATCGACGACGTCGAGTCGCTCGCGCTGCTGGCGGTCGACCGCGCGTGCAGGCTCCACGGCCGCCCCGCGGTGGGCATCGCGTCCGACGCGCTCACGGCGCTGCGCGCGCACCCGTGGCCTGGCAACGTGCGCGAGCTCTTCGACGCGCTCGACTACGCCGTGGCGCGCACCCGCGGCCCCCGCGTGGCCGCCGCGTCGCTCCCGGCGCAGGTGCGCGCCTCCCTCGGCTACGCGGCCCCCGTTCGCGACCTCGACGACGACGACGACGACGACGATCGCGCCCACGACGACGCTTGACCGAGCACCGCGCCCGCCACGAGAGGCATCGCACGCGATGATGGTCGCCCCCGCCCGCGCGCGCTGGATGATCGCGTCGGCGGCCGCGCACGGCGCCGTCTTCGCGCTGCTCCTGGCGTTGCCCGCGGTGCGCACCGCGGCCTCGCGCGGCACCCCCGTCGTGGCCGTCGAGGTGACCTTCGACGCGCCCGTCCGAGCCGAAACCCTTCCTGTTCGACCGCAAAACCTTCGTGTTCAGCCCGAAACCCTTCGTGTTCGACCG
>CANMAT010000713.1 GCA_947494865.1 Deltaproteobacteria bacterium | reverse complement strand
GGCGCAGCGTGTCGCCCGGTGAGAGCACGCCGTCGGGCGAGGGTGGCGGCGCGTCCCCCACGAGCGCGCCGATGTGGTCCCACGCGCGAGGGAGGCTCTGCCCCGGGTCGTCGGCGTAGCCGATGGTCACGAGGTCGCCCGGTCGCACATCGACGCCCCAGCGCAGCGCGACGGCCTCGCCCGACGCGTCGCGCAGCCCTCCGTCGTCGATGCGAAGCACCCCCGTGAGCGGCCGCGCGTAGGTCCCGATGCTCGCGACGGAGCCGTAGGGGAGCTCGCGACGCCCCGACGCGCGCAGCGCGCCCACCAGCACGTCGGCGCAGTCGGCCCCCGTGTACCGGTCGCTCTGGTGCAACGTCACCGTGGGGCCGTTGGAGCCGAACACGCTGGTGACGTGAAAGTACGTCGAGAGCCACCCCACGTAGGTGTCGTCGGCGCGAAAGCTCACGCGCATTACGGTGGGCGAGAGCCCCATGCGCTCGACGCGGGTCGCGTCGGGGGTCGACACCTCGCCGCCGTCGGGAAGGTGCACGCGCGCCGCGAACCACGACGAACCCGCGCCGGCGTGCGTGTCGTGCGCGCGGTCCTCGGGGTGCGCTGCGGACACGCGCAAGACGTTGCCCTCGGTGTGCGCGTCGGGGCCGGGGGCGACAGGGTGCTGCGTGTATTCGAGGCGGTCGTAGCCGCGCCAGCGCCCGTGGTTGGGGCCGAAGAGCACGGCGTTGCTGAAGCTCGTGGTGCTGGCATTGGGCGAAGGAAACTCCACGTGTCCCCGCCGCGGCTCAACCTGAATCCACGTCACTATCGCGCCCGCGGGGAGGGGCGCGCGCGGCGTGACGGTGCGCCCGTCGAGGCGAACGCGGGGCGCATCACCGAGCACCGCGCCGCGCGCGCCGACGAGGACCACAGCGAGCTCCACGGGCTCGCCGACGCGGGCCTGCACGGGGTCGGTTTCGTAGCGCGGCGCACCTGGCGTGCGCGCCACGACGCGGGCCTGCCAGGGCTGCGCGTGCGTCGCGCGCGAAAGGAGGGAGAGCGTGGCGATGAGGAGCGGCGTCGAGGTGCGCATGGGGCGCCCTTCGACGCGCGTCGCGGGGCGATGGGTTCGTGCGGCGCCTCTTGTCGTGACGTCGCGTCGCGTGCAAGAGTCCGCGGGCTCTTCAGCACCCACTTAGCCCGAAGGGCACGAGGTATCGCATGGCCACCGAAGCCGCGCAGCGCGCGAACGCCCCAGTCTCTCCGGTGACGCCCGAGGCGTCGCACGCCGAGGCGCCCGACGACATCGCCGCGATCCGAGAGGCGAGGGCGCGTTGGCAGCGCACCGCGGTGGCAAAGGCCGTGGCGAAGTCTCCGTTGCGGCAGGCGCGCTTCAGCACGGTGTCAGACCTCGAGGTGCCCGACGTGGTGACGCCCGCCGACGTCGCGGTCGACTACCTGCGCGACCTGGGGATGCCCGGCGAGTATCCGTTCACGCGCGGCATCCAGCCTACGATGTACCGCGGCCGCCTGTGGACGATGCGGCAGTTCGCTGGCTTCGGCACCCCCGAGCAGACCAACGAGCGCTACCACTACCTGCTCTCGCAGGGGCAGATGGGGCTCTCGGTGGCCTTCGATTTCCCCACGCTCATGGGCTACGACTCCGACTCGCCGCGCTCGCTCGGCGAGGTGGGCATGTGCGGCGTCGCGGTCGACACGCTGCGCGACATGGACGTCCTGTTCGGGGGCATCCCCCTCGACAAGGTCACCACGTCGATGACCATCAACGGTCCGGCGATCGTGCTGCTGTGCTTCTACGTGGCCCTCGCCGACGTGCGGGGCATCGCGCGGAGCGCCCTCGGTGGCACCATCCAGAACGACTGCCTCAAGGAGTTCATCGCGCAGCACGCGTGGATCGTGGGCCCGCGGCCGGCCATGCGCCTCGTGGCCGACACCATCGAGTTCGCCGCGAGGGAGCTCCCCCGGTGGCACCCGGTGAGCATCTCGGGCTATCACATCCGCGAGGCGGGCAGCACGGCCGCGCAGGAGCTGGCCTTCACCCTCGCCGACGGCATCGCGTACGTGCAAGCCGCGGTCGACCGCGGCCTCGACGTCGACAGCTTCGCGCCGCGGCTCTCGTTCTTCTTCGACGTGCACGTCGATTTCTTCGAAGAGATCGCGAAGTTTCGCGCGGCGCGGCGCATCTGGGCTCGCACCATGCGCGAGCGCTTCGGCGCGAAGAACCCCGAGAGCATGAAGCTCAAGACCCACGCGCAGACCGCGGGCGTGTCGCTCACCGCGCAGCAGCCCTACAACAACGTCGCGCGCGTCGCGGTGCAGTGCCTCGCCGCGGTGCTCGGCGGCACCCAGTCGCTGCACACAAACTCGCTCGACGAGACCTACGCGCTCCCCACCGAGGAGGCCGTCACCATCGCGCTTCGCACGCAGCAGGTGATGGCGCACGAGACGGGCGTCGCGAACACCATCGACCCCCTTGGGGGGAGCTACTTCGTCGAGTGGCTCACGGCGCGCATCGAGTCCGAGGCCATGGAGTACATCCGCCGCATCGACGAGATGGGCGGCATGGTGTCTGCGGTGGAGAAGGGCTACCCGCAGCGCGAGATCGCCTCGGCGGCGTACCGCTTTCAGCGCCAGCTCGAGCGCGGCGAGCGCGTCATGGTGGGCGTCAACGATTTCACCATGGAGGAGCCGTCGCGCATCCCCCTGCTCAAGATCGACGAGACCGTCGAGCAGCGGCAGTGCAACGAGCTCGCCGCGGTGAAGGGTCGACGTGACGCAGAAAATGTGCGCGTGGCGCTCGACGCCGTGCGCGACGCGGCGAAAGGTACCGCCAACCTGTGTTACCCTATCATCGAAGCGGCGAAGGCGTTGTGCACCGAGCAAGAGATCTGCGACGTGCTCCGAGAGGTGTTCGGCACCCACTCCGACCCTGCGGAGTTCTAACCCGCGGCGGAGGAGGTGTCAGCCTGGCAAACCCCCGCGCCGAAGAACGCTTTCTCAGCCTCATGTAGAGATTCTTTCGACAACTCCAAGCTTGACACTTTTGGCGGATTTCCATCTTGTCCGGAAGAGTCTCTCTTCTATCAATGGGAGGTTTTGGCCGAGATGGATTTCCAGTGTGATCGGTGTGGCCAGAAGTATCACGTTGGGGACGAGAAGCTTCAGGGCCGCGCGGCCTCGCGCTTCAAGTGCAAGAAGTGCGAGAACATGATCCTGCTGTCGGTGCCCGGGGCCAACGCCCCGTCGGGGGCGCCGCCGGCCGATCTCGGGTCTGTCTTTCCTGCGCCAGCCTCGCCGCTGCGTG
>CANMAT010000712.1 GCA_947494865.1 Deltaproteobacteria bacterium | reverse complement strand
CGACGACGTCTCCCCCGGGCAGCGGCGCCTGGAGCAGGTGACGCGCCGCCTCGCGCGCCTCGTCGGGCGCGTCGGTGTCGTTCGCGAGCCCCTGGAGGTGATCCATGTACGAACGGCCGTAGCGCGCGTCGGGGGACTCGGCGAGCGCGAGGAGGCCGTTGAGCGCGACGCCCGCCGCGCGGCGGCACCCCGCGAGGCCCGCGCGGGCGTTGCGGCGCGTATACGCCGACCGCGCCTGCTCGAGCTCGCCGAGCGAGGCGCGCACCCACTCGCGCGGCGTGAAGCGATAGAGCCAGTGCTCGGGGTCGCGCGGGTGCATCGGGTCAGTCGCGCTTCACGTTGAGCGCGCGGATCTTCTTGTGCAGGTTGGTGCGCTCGAGGCCGAGGAGCGTGGAGGCGCGCGAGATGTTCCAGTCGACCTCGCGCAGCGTCTCGACGATGTAGTGGCGCTCGGCGTTGTCGCGGTACTCGCGCAGCGACGCGCGCGCGCCCGGCGCGGAGGGAGGGGCGGGGGGCAGGTCGTCGTCGTCGTCGGGGGGCACCGAGCCGCGCGCGGTGGCGCCCGCGCCCGCGGACCTCTCGCGCAGCTCGCGCGAGTGGCGCGACTCCTCCGGGAGGTCCATCACGGTGATCTCGTCGCCCGAGAGGATGACCAGGCGCTCGACGAGGTTCTTGAGCTCGCGCACGTTGCCGGGGAAGCCCCTGCGCTGCAGCTCGTCGAGCACCTCGGGCTCGAGGGGCTTGGGCTTGAACCCGTTCTCACGCGAGAACTCGTCGACGAAGTGCCGCACGAGGCGCGGGATGTCGTCGGGGCGCTCGCGCAGCGAGGGCGAGCGCAGCGGCACCACGTTGAGTCGAAAGTAGAGGTCTTCGCGGAAGCGGCCCTCGCGCACCTCGCGCTCGAGGTCTTTGTTGGTGGCCGCGATCACGCGCACGTCGACGGTGATCACCTGGTCGCTGCCGACGCGCATCACCTCGCCCGACTGGAGCGCGCGGAGCACCTTCGACTGCGCCGCGAGGGGCATGTCGCCGATCTCGTCGAGGAAGAGCGTGCCCTTGTCGGCCGCTTCGAAGTGCCCGCGCTTGCGCGCGACCGCGCCCGTGAAAGACCCCTTCTCGTGGCCGAAGAGCTCGGACTCGACGAGCTCGGCGGGGATGGCCGCGCAGTTCACCTTCACGAACGCGGCGTCTTTGCGCGTCGAGAGCCGGTGCATGGCGCGCGCGATGAGCTCCTTGCCCGTGCCCGACTCGCCCGTGATGAGCACCCTGCCGCGCGTGGGCGCGACCTTCTCGACCTCGGCGAAGAGCCTCCGCATCGCGGCGCTGTCGCCCACCATCTCTTCGCGCGCGCCCACGGTGGTGCGCAGGCTGCGCACCTCGCGCTCGAGGTGGGCCGTGCGCATCGCGTTGCGAACGCTCACAAGCACGCGGTCACGGTCGAGGGGCTTCTCGAAGAAGTCGGTCGCGCCGAGCTTCACCGCGTCGACGGCCTCGGACACCGACGCGTGGCCCGAAATCACGATCACGGGCGTCGCCGCGAGGTCGGGCGCCTTGCGCACGCGCTGGAGCAGCTCGATGCCCGACATGCCCGGCAGGCGGATGTCGGTCACCACCACGTCGATGGACTCTTCGTGGAGCAGCGCGAGGCCCGCCTCGGCCGTCTCGACGTCGCGCACCTCGATGCCGTCGCCCTCGAGCACCATGCGGAGCGTGCGGCGGATGTTCTTCTCGTCGTCGATGACCAGTACGGTTGCGCTCATAGGATGGCTGTTGGGTCCGTTGAAACCCAATCTGCCCCGCGGCGCAATGGCCTCGCGCGTTCAGCCCTCGCAGAAGCGCGCGTGGAGGCGCCGCGTGAGGGCGTCGGCCGCCGTCGAGGGCACCACCAGCGACACGCGAAAGGGCGTCGTCGTGACGGCCCGCACCGCCGCGCCGAGGGCCCGCGCCTCGTCGAGCGCGCCCCGGAGCACCCGCCCGTCTTGCGTGAGCCCGTCGCCCACGAGCGTCACCACCGAGACCGCCCCGTCGGCGCCCGGATCCGTCGCCGTGACGCCGGCGGCCTCGAGCGCCGCGCGCGCGCGGCCCCAGTCGGGCACGCGGGGCAGCGACACCAGCGCGCCGAGGCGCCCGCCGTCGCACCGCAGCTCGCGCAGCGGCACCTGCGCCTCGTCGGCCACCGCCAGCAGCGCCGCGAGGCCGCCGTCGCTCATCGCGGACCCTTCGATCCAGGCCACCTGGTGGTCGCCCACCACGGCGCGGACGCCGAGGGCGTCGCGGGGCGCGTCGTGGCGCACCACGGTCTCCTTCGCGGTGTCGGGGGCGTCGCTCGTGCGGCGCGCGTAGATTGCGATGCGCTCCCGCTTCGCGAAGGCCACGGCCTCGGCGTTGAGCACCTTGGCGCCGCTCTCGGCCATCTCTTGCAGCTCTTCGTAGCCCATCGCCGCGATGTGCCGCGCCTCGGGCACCACGCGCGGGTCGGCGGAGTACACACCGTCTACGTCGCTGTAGATCTCGCAGCGCTCGGCGCCGAGCGCCGCCGCGAGGGCCACCGCGGTGGTGTCGCTCCCGCCGCGCCCGAGCGTGGTGATCTCGCGGCGGTAGCTCATGCCCTGGTAGCCCGCCACGATCACCGTGCGACCGCGCGAGAGCTCGTCTTCGATGCGAAACGGCCGCACCTCGATGATGCGCGCGTCGAAGTGCCGATCGTTCGTGATGATGCCGCTCTGCGAGCCTGTGAACGAGATGGCGTCGTCGCCGCGCGCGTGCAGCGCGATCGCGAGGAGCGCCATCGTGGTGCGCTCGCCCACCGACAGCAGCATGTCGAGCTCGCGCCGCGGCGGCGAGGCCGAGGCCTGGCGCGCCATCGCGAGGAGCTGGTCGGTGGTCTTGCCCATCGCGCTCACCACCACGCACACGTCGTAGCCCGCGCGCTTGGCGGCCACCACGCGGTCGGCCACGAGGCCGATGCGCGCGAGGTCTGCGACCGACGATCCCCCGTACTTCTGCACCACGACGTTCATGGCTCGAATCCTTTAGCGCCGCGTCCCGCAGGCGTAAACTTCCCGGCGTGCGTGCGCTCCGAAGCGTGGTGAGGCTCGTCGCGGCGGCGCTGCTGTGCGCCGCGCCCGCGCTCGCCGACCCGATGAGTCCCGCGGAGGCGCGCGTCGCCCTCGAGCGTCACCGCGCGCGCTACGCGGAGGCCCTCGACGCGGCCGCGTGGCGCCGCGACGCGCCCGCGGTGCGCGCCGTCGCCGACGAGGTCACGGGCGAGGCGCTCGCCCTCCTCGAGGTGGCGCCGGGCCTCT
>CANMAT010000711.1 GCA_947494865.1 Deltaproteobacteria bacterium | reverse complement strand
GGCGTTTCGAACCAGCTGGTGCGCACGCAGCAGTGCTTGTTTCCCGGTGTATTCGTGAGCGCGACGCCGCACGCCAACGTGACGCTGACGTCGTCGCGGCTGCACTCACTCATGTCGGCGAGCGCGCGCGCGGCCCTGTGGACGGCCTCGCGCACGCTCAACCTGCAAGTGAACTCGATGTTTCGCACGCTCGCCGACCAGTACGTTCTGTACTACTCGGGCGCGTGCGGGCTCGCCGCGAGGCCCGGTCAGTCGAACCACGAGTCGGGCCGCGCGGTCGACCTCGCCAACTGGTCCGCCGCGCTGCGCGCGATGACCGCCGCGGGCTGCACGCACCCGTACCCCGGCAACGACGACGTGCACTTCGACTGCCCCGGCGGCGACCGCGGCGCCGACTCGGTGCGGACCTTTCAACACCTCTGGAACGCCAACAACCCCGGCGATCGCATCGCCGAAGACGGCGCCTACGGCCCGCATACCGAGGCCCGACCCGCGCGCTCCCCCGCGGGCGGATTTCGCAACGATGGCTGCGCCGCCCCTCCTCCTCCGCCGCCTCCTCCGCCGCCTCCTCCGCCGCCACCGCCACCGCCTCCGCCGCCGCCACCGCCACCGCCACCGCCACCCCCGGTCGATGCGAGCGCCGACGTGGCTGCGATCGACGACGTGACCGACGCCAGCGACGACGTGATCGACGCCAGCGACGACGTGACCGACGCCAGCGACGACGTGACCGATGCCAGCGACGACGCGGTGGGCGCCGAGGTGGGCGACGCGCTCGATCCCACGCTGCAGGGCGGGTGTCAGTGCGCCGCGAGCGCGCCGAGGCTTCGCGCCTCGTGGGGCGTGTGGGCGCTCGCGCTGGCCACGCTCACGCTGCGACGGCGGCGACGCGCGCGACGATAGGGCTGTAGAGAAGGGCGCCCGCGCGCGCGACGAGGCGGCGCGGGCGCTGCGATCAGAGCTGGCCGCAGTCGGCGATCACGACGTCGACCTTGGTGGTGCCGCTCTGCGAGCCGGCGGCCTCCATCTTCTTCACGACGTCCATCCCCTCGACCACCTTGCCGAACACCACGTGCTTGCCGTCGAGCCACGAGGTGACCACCGTGGTGATGAAGAACTGCGAGCCGTTGGTGTTGGGGCCCGCGTTGGCCATCGAGAGCAGGCCCGGCGTGGTGTGCTTGAGCTTGAAGTTCTCGTCGGCGAACTTCTCGCCGTAGATCGACTCGCCGCCGGTGCCGTTGCCGCGGGTGAAATCGCCGCCCTGGCACATGAACGCGCTGATCACGCGGTGAAACTTCGAGCCCTTGTAGTGCAGGGCCTTGCCCGAGTTGCCGACGCCCTTCTCGCCCGTGCAGAGGGCGCGAAAGTTCTCGGCCGTGGTGGGCACGACGTCGGCGAACAGTTCGAAGACGACGCGGCCAGCGGGCGCGCCGCCGAGGGTGATGTCAAAAAACACGCGAGGGTTCGTCATGGCGACGCCTCCTACTACGGTCCGCGCGGGTTGTGAACCCCACTTGCGACTCGTCGCGAGCGCCCCCGCCGCGATAGGCTGCGCGCGCCATGAACGGACACGAGATCACCCTCCCCGGCGACCCCGCGCGGGGCGACCCTCCCTCCCCCGCGTACGCCGCGCTCCCGCCCGGCGCGGCGCGCGCCGTCGTGGTCATTCACGAGATCTTCGGCCGCCAGCCCGAGATCGACCGCGTCGTCGACCGCTTCGCCGCGCGGGGCTACGCCGCCGTGGCGCCCGACCTCTTCGCCCACGGCCGCCTCGCGTGCATCCGCGCCGTGATGCGCGCCGCCCAGACCGGCGACGACGTGGCCGCCGTGCGCCTCGCCCGCCGCGCCCGCGCGTGGCTCCGCGCGCAGACGGGCGTCCCCGACGCGCGCATCGGGCTCATCGGGTTCTGCTTCGGCGGCGGCTTCGCCCTCACGGCGGGCGCGGGCTGGGCCGCCGTCTCCACCAACTACGGCGAGGTGCCGCCCGCCGAGCGCATGCGCGGCATCGGCCCCGTGATCGCCTGCTACGGCGGGCGCGACGTGCCCTTTCGCAAGGCCCCGGAGCAGCTTCGCACGCGCCTCGCCACCGTGGGCGTCACGCCCGAGGTGCACATTTTTCCCGAGGCGGGCCACGCGTTTCTCACCGATGGCCATCACCCCATCGCGTCGGCCCTCACGTGGCCCCTCATGCACGTGCAGTACAACCCCCAGGCGGCCGAGGCGGGGTGGGCGAAGATCGAGGCCTTCTTCGACCGCGAGCTCGGGGGCTGAGAGAAGCCTCCGCGGAGGCGTGTGGTGTGATACACCGGCGGCCCTGGAGACCGCCATGCACCGTGGACACGCGCGCGCCCTCATGACCTCGCCGGTCACCTCGCTCACCCCCGAGGCGACCCTCACCGAAATCGCCGACCTCTTCGCCGCGCAGAGCATCAGCGGCGCGCCCGTCGCCGACGGCGAGCAGCGCGTGCTCGGCTTCGTGAGCGACACCGACATCATCAACGCGATGCTCCAGGGCAAGGGCGCCGAGGTCACCGCGTTCGCGCTCATGTCGGCCCCGGTGGTCACCGTCGACGAGTTCGACACCACCGACGACGTGATGCGCGTGCTCCGCGAGAACAACATTCACCACGTGCCCGTGGTGCGGCACCACAAGCTCGTGGGCATCATCACGCCCGCCGACGTGATCCGGTATCTCGTCACGGTGCTCCCCTCGGCCCCGCAAGCCGGCTGAAGCGCGATGTCCGAGGGCGAGCGCCTCCACGACCCGCGCATCCCGCCGCAGGGCTCGGTGCCCCAGGCCGAGCGGATGTTCCGCGTCAACTGGATCGCCGCGGAGCTGCGCTCCCCCAGCGGCATCGCGATGCACTCGCCCGACTACGTGTCGCGCCTGGGTCGCGCGGTGCGCCTCGTCGACCTGCGCACCCCCGAGGAGCTCACGGGCCCGCTGGGGTACATCCCCGGCTCCGACTGGGTGCCCCACGGCGAGGCCGTAGCCGCCCTCGACAAGCTCCCCCCCGACGACCCCGTGGTGCTCGTCTCGCGCGGCGGCGAGCGCGCCGGCGAGGTGGCCCGCGCCCTCGAGGCCCGCGGGCACCGCTTCGTGTCAGCCCTCATGGGCGGCATCGTGGCGTGGCGCCAGGTGGGGCTCAGCACCGTCCGCGACGCGGGCGTTCTCGCGCGCGTCGGCGCCGTGCGCGAGGCCGACACCTCGTGGCAGGCCTCGAAGCGCGCGCTCACCCGCGACGACATCGCGCACCACCTCGGCGACCCGCTCTCCACCCGCTGGATCAAGCTCGCGGCCCTCCTCGT
>CANMAT010000710.1 GCA_947494865.1 Deltaproteobacteria bacterium | reverse complement strand
CGGAGCCGTAGTCGCGGTGCATGTGGGCGATCTGCCAGCCGGGCTGCAGGTCGGCGACGGGCGAGGTCGCGAACGACGGCGACGGGGTCCCTTCGCCGCGCCAGGCCACCACGAGGGGGCCGAGGCCGCGGGTCTCGTCGGTGGCGGCGTCGTAGCGGCCGTTGTCGTCGCGGTCGTCGTACACGAAGGTGAACGCCGTGGCGACGGGCACGCCGAAGGACGTCGACTGCGCCTCGGCGGGGGGCGCTCCGGCCTGCACCACGAAGTAGAGGGCGTAGCCCTCGGCGCTGAAGGTGAGGGCCGAGCTGTTGGTCTCGAGGGGGCCGAGCGCGGCCGCTCGATCCCACAGGAGGGCGAAGCGCGGGTGCACGAGCGGGCGCATACCCGTGACGGGGAGCATCTGCGCCACGCCCGTGGCGTTGAGGTTGGCGCGCACGGGCGAGGTGGGCGCGCGGGCGAGGGTGGTGCGCGAGCTCTCTCCGTCGCCCGCATAGTCGAGCGTGACGGTGCCGTCGGGGTTGCGCGCGAAGCTGAACTCGGGCGCGCCGCCCGCGACGGTGAAGGCGCTCGCGTCGTCGTCGAGGAGGCCCGGCGCCGTGGTGCCCGTGGCGCTGTACCCGGTGTCGTCGGGCGAGGGCGGGGCGTACGTGTAGAAGTGATCGCCCGCGAGGGTGCCGAAGGCCCAGCTGATGCGCGTGGGGCTGAGAAAGAACACCCCGTTGGTGCGCAGCGGCGTGGCCATGCCCGTCATCGGGTCGGTCACCGACGTATTGCGGTCGGTGAGCACGATGCGCCGCCCGCTCGCGCTGGTGTAATCCCACCCGACCACGCGCCATCGACCCGCGAGCGAGGCCCTTCCGCCATCGGGTGCAGTCATCCCGCCATCGGGCGAAACCGTTCCGCCATCACTCGGAGTCATCCCGCCATCGGGTGAGACCGTTCCGCTGTCCGGAATGGCGCTTCCCCCGTCGGGGGGCGTCGTTCCGACATCCGGAATGGCGCTTCCCCCGTCGGGGGACGTCGTTCCGACATCCGGAATGGCGCTTCCCCCGTCGGGCGCGGCCGGTGTGCCCGAGACCGTGTCTGAGCACGCAGCGCCGCCGAGCAGCGCCGCGATGAGGAGCGATCCGCGGAAGGTCCCGTTCATGGTGCCCGCACTCTCGCGAGGTTCGCGCCGTTTCGCAAGCGCCTGCGGGGCGCGTTTGGCGGATACGCGTGCGCCGACGTCGCATACACTCGCGCGCCGTGATTCGCCTCACCCGCCCGTTCTTCTCCGACGACGAGTCGCTCGCCGTCACCGAGGTGCTCGCCTCGGGGATGCTCATTCAGGGCGCCCGCGTGGCCGCCTTCGAGCACGCCACGGCGCGCTACCTCACCGCGCTCGCCGCGCCGCCCCTCGACGGCTCCGTGCACGCGCTCGCCGTGGCTACGGGCACGAACGCCCTCGAGCTCGCGGTGGCCACCGTTCCGCGCGCGGGCGGCCTGTGGGGTGTGACCGACCGCGACGAGGTGCTGGTGCCCACGGTCTCGTGGCCCTCTCCCGGCCACGCGGTGTGCCTCGCGGGCGCCACGCCGGTGCTCGTCGACGTCGACCTCGACACCTGGTGCATCGACCCCGAGGCCGCGCGCCCCCTGGTGACCGCGCGCACCGCGGCGGCCATCGCCATCGACCAGTTCGGCGTGCCCGCCGACGTGCCCGCGCTGCGCGCGGTGGTGGGCGCCCTCGACGTCATCGAAGACTCCGCGTGCGCCCTCGGCTCGACCCTCCGCGGCGTGCCCTGCGGCCTCACGGGCGACGTGGGCATCTACTCGTATCACCCGCGCAAGGTCATCACGACGGGCGAGGGCGGCATGTTTCTCACCCGCGACGCGGCCCGCGCCGAGCGGGTGAAGGCGCTGCGCAACCACGGCCAGTCGGTGCCGGGCACCTTCGTGTGCGCGGGGCCCAACGCGCGCATGAGCGAGCTCCACGCGGCCCTCGGCGTGGTGCAGATGCAGAAGCTCGACGTGATCCTCGCCCGCCGCCGCGCCCTCGCCGACGAGCTGCGCGCGGCGCTCCCGCTGCGGTGGCAGGGCGCGCCCGACGGGGCGGTGGCCAACCACCAGACGCTCGGGTGCGTGCTCCCGACGCCCGCCCACGGCGCGCTCGTCGAGGCCCGCGACGCGCTGCTCGCGGCCCTCCGCGGGGCCGGCGTCGAGGCGTCGATCTTGTCGTACGCGCTGCACCGGCTGCCGCAGTTTCAGGCCTACGCGGCGAACCGCGGGCGGCGCTTTCCCGTGGCCGACGCGGTGGTCGACGGCGGCCTCGCGCTGCCGCTGCACCCGGGCATGACGGGCGCCGACGTGGCGACGGTGATCGACGCCGTGCGCGCCCACGCGCAGTGGGCCTTCGGGCGATGAGCGAGGCGCGACGGCTGCCGGGGTTCGCCGCGTCCCGCGGCATCACCACCGGTAACGCCATGAGGAGCGAACCCGCGGGCAACCGACCCGGAGTAGTGTGATGAGCGACGCGATCGTCGAGGTGCAGGGGCTCGTAAAAACCTTCTCGATGGGCTTCGTGCGCCCGGCGCCGCGGCTCCCGGGCGAGCCGCCCACGTGGCTCGAGCGCACGGCCGCGAAGCTCCCCTACGGCGACAAGCTGCACCGCGTGGTCGAGGCCGTGAAGGGTGTGAGCTTCGAGGTGCGCCGCGGCGAGATCTTCGGCTTTTTGGGCCCCAACGGCGCGGGCAAGACCACCACCATCAAGACGCTCCTGGGGCTTATTTTTCCCACCCGCGGCGAGGTGAAGCTCTTCGGCACGCCGGTGACCGACCCCGAGGCGCGGCGCCGCGTGGGATACCTCCCGGAGAACCCGTACCTCTACCAGCACCTCACGGCGCTCGAGATCATGGACCTCTTCGGCCGCCTCGCGGGCATCCCCGCCGCGCGCCGCGAGACGCAGTCGCGCGAGCTCCTCCAGCGATTGGGGTTGGGCTCGGTGATGGACCGCCCCGTGCGCGGTTTCTCGAAGGGAATGCTCCAGCGCGCGGGGCTCGCGCAGGCGCTCCTGGGCGACCCCGAGCTGCTCATTCTCGACGAGCCCATGACGGGCCTCGACCCCATCGGCCGCAAGGAGGTGCGCGACCTCATTCTCGCGGAGCGCGCCCGCGGCCGCACGGTGATGTTCTCGTCGCACATTCTCTCCGACGTAGAGATGCTGTGCGACCGCGTGGCCATCGTGAACCGCGGCGAGCTCGCCGCCTACGGTGCGCTCAAAGACCTTCTGCGTAAGGAGATTCGCGCGATCGAGGTGGAGCTCGACCAGGTGTCCGAGGCGCT
>CANMAT010000709.1 GCA_947494865.1 Deltaproteobacteria bacterium | reverse complement strand
GGCTTCGCGTGAAGGCAGAGCCCGTGTCGGTAATCAACGACGAGGTGCGCAGGCTCTGCGACGACATGGCCGAGACCATGTACGCAGCGCCCGGCGTCGGCCTCGCGGCGCCGCAGATCGGCGTCGCGAAGCGCGTCTTCGTGATCGACATCGCCGACGCCGATCACCCGAGCGAGCTGCGCACGTTCATCAACCCCGAGATCGTCGCCCGCGAGGGCGAGACCGTGTGGGAGGAGGGGTGCCTGTCGTTTCCGGGCATCCACGAGGAGGTCGAGCGCGCCGCCAAGGTCACCGTGCGGGCCCTCGGGCTCGACGGCGCCACCTTCGAACTCGTGGCCGAGGGGCTCCTCGCCATCGCCGTGCAGCACGAGTACGACCACCTCGACGGCGCCCTCATGGTCGACCGCGTCTCGCTCCTCAAGCGCCGCATGATCGACCGCGAGATGCGCAAGCGCGCCCTCTCCGACGCCCGCGTCTGAGCCCCCGCGACGAGTCTCGGCGCATCGGTTTACGCGCTGCCGCGAAACGGGCATAACGCCAGCGGTCGTGATGAAACCTCGCGTAGTCTTCTTCGGTACGCCCGCCTTCGCGGTGCCCTCGCTCGTGTCGCTCACCGCCATCGCCGACGTGGTCGCCGTGGTGTGTCAGCCCGACCGCCCCGCGGGCCGCGGCAACGTGCTCACCGCGCCCCCCGTGAAGCTCGCCGCGCTCGAGCGCGGGCTCACCGTGCGCCAGCCCGAGAAGCTGCGCGACGGGGTGGTCACCGCCTGGCTGCGCGAGCTCTCGCTCGACGTGGCCGTGGTGGTGGCCTACGGGCGCATCCTGCCGCCCGACATGCTCGTGGCGCCGCGCAGGGGCTGCCTCAACGTGCACGCGAGCCTCTTGCCGAAGCACCGCGGCGCCGCGCCCATCAACTGGTCGATCATCGCGGGCGACACCGAGACCGGCGTCACCCTCATGCAGATGGACGAGGGGCTCGACACGGGGCCCATGCTGGCCGTGCGCCGCGCGCCCATCGGCCCCGACGAGACCGCGGTGGAGCTCGCCGCGACGCTCTCGGCCCTCGGCGCCGACCTCGTGCGAGAAGAGCTCCAGCGGTACCTCGAGGGCGCGCTCGCGCCCGTCGCGCAAGACGGGTCGCAGCACACGCTCGCGCCGCTCCTCACGAAGGAGCTGGGGCGCATCGAGTGGACGCGCACCGCGCAGGAGATTCACGATCGTGTGAGGGGATTGCAGCCGTGGCCGGGCTGCTCCACCACGTTGGGCGCGCGGAGGCTCATCGTGGGGGCGACGCGCCTCGACGAGCCGCCGACGGTGGTGGGGGGCGCGCCGGGCGAAGTCGTAGCGGTCACGCGAGACAGGATCTGGGTTGCGACATCCAAGGGGCTGGTCGCCCTCGTAGAGGTTCAGCTCGAGGGCAAGAAGCGCGTGCCCGTTCGGGAGTTCCTGGCCGGGCATCCGCTGCGCACAGGCACGATGCTGGGTCAGGATATGACTGCGTGAAGCTCTATACGAAGACCGGGGATCTGGGAGAGACGGGCTTGTTCGGCGGCGCGCGGGTCTCGAAGGCGAGCGACCGCGTGGGGGCCTACGGCACCGTCGACGAGCTCAACGCGACGCTCGGCGTGGTGCGCACGCACCCGATTTCGGCGGCCACGAGCGCGCTGCTGGCGCGCATTCAGAGCGACCTTTTCACCCTCGGCGCCGAGCTGGCCACGGTGCCCGGCAAGGAGCAGAACATCGGCATCGCGCTGCTCGACGAGGGCGACGTCGCGCGCCTCGAGGCCGCCATCGACGAGGGCGAGGCGGCCGTCGAGCCGCTGAAGAACTTCGTGCTCCCCGGTGGCACCGCGGGCGCCGCGGCGCTCCACGTGGCGCGCACCGTGTGTCGCCGCGCCGAGCGCGAGGTGGTGGCCCTCGGCGCGCACGATCCCGTGCGCAACCTCGTGGTCGTGTACCTCAACCGCCTGAGCGACCTGCTCTTCTCGCTCGCCCGGTGGGACAACCGCGCGGCGGGCGTCGCCGACGTGCCCTGGACGCCCCGCTGAGCGCGTGAAGCCTCCGCACACCGCGTGACGGCGCGGCACGGAGCGCTCCCTGTGGGCGCCCGAAGTGTCTTGTAGACCAGTGTTTCGAGGGTCGGCACAGGCGCTGCACCGTGCGGCCCCGTGAAGTCTCGCCCTCCCTCCTTCTTCGATGCGCGCGCCGGGCTCTCGCACCCCGCGTGGTGGCTCTCGCTCGCGCTCCTCGCGCTCAACGACCATGTGCTCAAGGCGGCGGGTGTTCTCCCGGCGTGGCTCTCGGGCAAGCTCAGCGACGTGGCGGGCCTCGTGGTGGCGCCCGTGCTGCTCGCGGCGCTCCTCGGCGGGCGCGATCGCGCGCGGCGCTTCGCGGCCTTCGCGGCTGTGACAGTGTGCTTCGTCGCGATCAAGACGAGCGTCGCAGCGAGCGGCGCGTACGTGGGCGCCCTGGCGCTCGTGGGCCTCGCCGCGCGCAACGTGTGTGATGCGACCGACCTCGTGGCGCTCGCGGCGCTCCCCCTCGCGTGGCGCCTCTGCGAGCGCACACCGTCACGGTGGACGGGCGCCTCGACGCAGCGCCTCGCGGTGGCGCTTGGCGGCCTCGCGTGCGTCGCCACGAGCCAGGAGAGCCCCAGACAGCCCGGGGCTCCCGTGTGGTCGACGACGGCGTGGATCGTGAACACCACGGCCGAGCCCGTCGAGCTGCGGCTGCGATGGGCGGGCGCTACGGTCGACTGCACCGCGGCCGTCGACTGGTCGCGGGTGTACAGCCGCGCATCGTTTCAATCGACGCCGCTCGTGGTGAGGCTCGACGCGGGGCAGAGCTTTCCGCTCGACCGCGGCGCCGCGCTCGCGGCCATCGCCCCCGGCGGGACACTGGGCTTTTGGGCGCAGGGCGGCTGCGACGCGGTGCTCGTGCAGGCCGACGGCCTCCCCACCCGCGTGCTCCGGTGGGGCAACCTTCCGGTCGCGCCGGTGGCCACGTCGTGGCCGCAGATCTCGTCGACCGCGGGTGGCTACATGGTGTCGGGCTCCGCGGGCGCGCTCCGCGTAGAGCCGACCCCGTACGAGACTCGCCTGCTCATCCTTCCGCTCACCGATGAAGAGGCCCCCGCGTGCCCCGAGGCCACGCACTACTTCGTGAGCTTCGACGCGCGCGCGTGGCTCAACCCCCGCGTCGTCTCGGCGGTCGCGCAGCTCCCCGACGGGTGCACGCGCCTCGACGCGGATGGCGCCGCGGCGGTGCTCTGCGTGCCGGCGGCCGCGGTGCCGTTTCGTGTGGGCGACGTCGTGTCGGTCTCGCG
>CANMAT010000708.1 GCA_947494865.1 Deltaproteobacteria bacterium | reverse complement strand
CCGTGGTGCGCTGAAGGCCAGCCTACACCGCGCGGCCGAGGGCCACGAGGCGGTTCGCTCCGCCGTCGGGGGCGGTCTCGAGGCGCAGGTGCGTGAAGGGGCCGCGCGCCGCGAGGGCGTCGACGGTGAGCCGCGCGCCGGCGAGGTGCTTCACCGGCGTGCGCGGCACCACCTCGACCCAAGCCTCATCGCGCGGGAGCGCGTCACCACCCGTCGCGCGCGCGCCGAGCACGCGCAGCGCGACAGGGTTGTTGAGCACGAAGTACGTGAAGTCGACCTCGACGCGCTCGACGGTCCCCTCGCGGCCGAGCGCGACCACCACGTAGTCGAAGTGGTCGGGGCCGCGGCTGCGGCTGGTCTCCCACCCGTCGCCCATGCTCCCGGGGGCGGCGTCGGCGAGGAGCTGCTGGCTGTGCCCGTAGCGGTTGTTGCTCGTCGCCACCACCTTCGCGCCGAGGCCCTCGCTCGCGAGGTTCACCACCGCGCCGGGCGCCGTCGCCGACCACCGCGCCGCGATCGCTTCGTCGGTGGGGCCGTGGCGCATCGTGTCTCCGCCGCGCGCAATGGCCGCGTCGTGGCGCACGCGCCGCGCGCTCTCTTCGCCGGGGTCGACGCTCGCCGGAGCGCGCTGCGCGTAGCACCGCAGGCGCGCGATGCCGCCGTCGGGGTGGCTCTCGAGGCGCACGTGCGTCCACGCCGCTCCGAGGCCGCGGGGCGTGCGAAAGACGTTGTGCGCGTGGCCATCGAGGGCAGAGGGCGCGAGGAGCTCGACCCACCGCGCGTCGTCGCGGGCGGGCGCCTCGCCGGGCGCCGCGCGGAGGGCGTACACGGCGCCGCGCTCGGCGTGGTTGCCGTCGTGCCAGTGCGTGTCGACGTCGACGGTGCCGATGGGCCCCGGCGCGCCCAGCGCGAGCACGGCCCAGTCGGGCGCGTCGGGGTTGTGCCGCCGCGTCTCCCACGAGTCGAACTCCTGGCCCTTGCCCGGGATGAACACCCCGAAGCGAAACTCCGGCGACCGCGTGGCGAGGAGGTTCTCCGCCGGCGCGAAGCCCTCGTCGGAGCAAGCAAGCACGCGCCCGCCGGGGACGCGATCGAAGACGTCGTCGTTCATGCGCAGGGTTTCTATCCGCACGATCGCGCGAGGTACACCGCCAAGAGGCCGTTGCCGCGCGGGGCGATCGTCGGCACGATGCGCCAGCTCTCTCGCACGCTCGGAGGTGTCGCGGTGTCGTGCTCTCGTCGCAGCTTTCTCTCGTCGGCGCTGGGCGCGGCGGCCTCGCAGCTCGGGTGCATCGCCGATCGCCCCGCGAGCGCCCGCGCGGCGCACCGCACGCGCGCGGTGCGGCAGGTCGTCGACGCGCAGCCCACCGTCGAGGGCGCGGGCGTCCACCTCCGTCGCTCGCTGGGCTCGCGGGCGCTCCCCATGCTCGACCCGTTTCTGCTCCTCGACGAGGTGCACTCCGACCGGCCCGAAGACTACGCGCCAGGGTTTCCCACGCACCCGCACCGCGGCTTCGAAACCGTCACGTACGTGCTCGACGGCGCGTTCGAGCACCGCGACAGCAGCGGCAACCACGGACGCCTCGCGGCGGGCAGCGCCCAGTGGATGACCGCGGGCCGCGGCATTCTGCACTCGGAGATGCCCGGCCAGACGGCGGGCGGCATGTGGATGTTTCAGCTCTGGGTCAACCTCCCGCGCGCTTCGAAGTGGGTGGCCCCGCGGTATCAAGACATCGCCCCCGAGCGCGTCGTCGAGGCCCGCGTCGACGACGCCCGCGTGCGGCTCGTGGCGGGCGAAATCGCGGGCCGCCACGGGCCCGTCGAGGGCATCGCGACGGCGCCGCAGATGCTCGACCTGCGCCTCGAGCGCGGGGGCCGCTGCGCGGTGCCCGTGACGCCCGGTCACAGCGCCTTCGCGTACGTGATCGAAGGGCGGGTGAAGCTCGGCCTCGACGAGGTTCCGCTGCGCGCGGGGCAGCTCGCGGTGCTGGGCGACGGCGACCGCGCGGTGGCGAGCGCCGACGGCGCGGGGCGCTTTCTGCTCGTGTCGGCGCGGCCCCTCGACGAGCCCGTGGCGCGCCGCGGGCCCTTCGTGATGAACACCGACGCGGAGATCCAGCAGGCCTTCGACGACTACCGCAGCGGGCGCCTCGTGCGGCTCTGAAGGCCTACTGCGCGGGCACGAGGATGGCGGCGACGCGGCCCAGGGCGGCGATGTCGAGCACGTCGTCTTCGAACGCTGGCACCACGATGTGCCTGCGAATCGAGGCCATCTCGCGGCGCGCGCGGGTGACCTCGGCGCCGTCGCGGCGGGCCCACACGGAGGCGTCGCGCCAGGCGCGGGCGTAGGCCGCGGCGAGGTCTTGCGAGGGCTCGATGCCGCCCTCGCGCAAGAGGCCCGCGACGCGGTCGACGGAGGGCGGCGCCACGTCGTCGGCGAGGCGAACGCGGTTTACGACGAGGCCCTCGGCGTTCATTCCGCTGGCCTGCAATCGGTCGAGAAAGAACATCGCCTCGCCCACGGCCATGGGGTCCGGCGAGGTGACCAGCACGAAGGCGACGTCGCGCCCCATCATGGTCTCTAGCACGCGGCTCGCGCGGTCTTTGAAGCCGCCGAAGAGCGACTGAATGTCGCTGAGAAACTCGGCCACCTGCGTGAGAAACTCGATGCCCGTGAAGGCCCCGAGGCCCGAGAGCACCTTCTCCATCGCCTTGGAGACGAGGTTGAACGACAGCTTGCCCGTCTTCTCGAAGGCCGACACAAAGGCCCGAATGGCCGGCGAGTCCATCGCACCGATCATCTTGTCGGGGGCGTCGAGAAAATCGAGCGCGTTCGAAGTGGGCGGCGTATCGAGAATGATGAGGTCGTACCGCGGGTCGTCTTTGAGGGCGTAGAGCTTCTCCATCGCCATGTACTCGGGCGTGCCCGCGAGCGAGCCCGCCACCTCGCGGTAGATGCGGTTCGACAAGATGCGATCGCGCGCCGCCGCCGAGGCCGCGTAGCGCCCCACCAGCTCGTCGAAGGTGTGCCGCACGTCGAGCATCATGGCGGTGAGCGCGCCCGACGCGGGCGTCTCGGGCGTGGCCCACAGCTCGCGGCCGATGGCCTGCTGCTCGGCGCGCATCTCGCGCAGGCCCAGCGAGGTGGCGAGGCGCTTCGCGGGGTCGATCGTGAGGCACAGCACGCGACGACCCTGCCGCGCCGCGGCGAGGGCCAGCGAGGCCGCCACCGTGGTCTTGCCGACGCCGCCGCAGCCGACCGTGATCACGACCCGCCGCGAAGTAAGAAGGTCGCCCAGGGTGCTCTGCATCGCCGCGCGACCCTAGTG
>CANMAT010000707.1 GCA_947494865.1 Deltaproteobacteria bacterium | reverse complement strand
TCCGGGCTACCAGATGCTCCAGGGCATTCGCAGCGCCACCGAAGGGGGGGAGAACTTCCTCGTCGACGCCCGCGCCGCCTCGCGCCACCTGCGCGAGGTCGACCGCCCCGCGTGGGAGGCGCTCACCCGCACGTCGGTGCGCTTTCACCGCAAGCAGAAGGCCTTCGAGCGCATCGTCGACGCGCCCATCGTGCGCGACGACGACCGGGGCTTCATGGTGCGCTACTCGTATTTCACCCTCAGCCCCTTCGCGCGACCCTTCGACGAGATGGAGCACTGGTACCGCGCCTACGACCGCTTCGCCCGCCTCGTGCGCGACCGCGCCCACCAGTACCGCTTCACCCTCGCCCCCGGCGACGTGCTCCTCTACGACAACCACCGCATGCTGCACGCGCGCACCAGCTTTCGCGGCCCGCGCTGGGTGCGGGGCGTGTACTTCGACCGCGGCTGACCGCCGGGCGCACGAATCCCTTCATACGAGACAGTAGTCTACTATAGTAGATATCTCTACTCACCCGCGAGTGCGCGGGCGAAACGGGAGCCTCTGCCGCGATGCACGCCGACCGCCCCTCCCCCCTCCTCGACCGCCGCGCGCTGCTGCTGGGCGCCGCGGGCCTCGCCGCCGCCGCGTTCCGCGCGCGCCCGACAGACCGCACGACGCTGCGCCTGGGGTCGTTCCCGAACCTCACGCACGCCCCGGCGCTCACGGGCGTCGCCTCGGGTCGCTTCGCGCGCGCCCTCGGCGCGACGCGCCTCGCGCACCAGCTCTTCAACGCCGGGCCCGCCGCCGTCGAGGCCCTCATGGCCGGCGCGCTCGACGCCACCTTCGTGGGCCCCATCCCCGCCGCGGCGGGCTTCGTGCGCAGCCACGGCGCCGCGCTCACCGTGGTGGCCGGCGCCGCCTCCGGGGGCACGTCGTTCGTGGTGCGCCGCGCCGCCAACATTCGCGGCCCCGCCGACCTGCGCGGCAAGCGCCTCGCGGCCCCGCAGATCGGCAACACGCAAGACGTCGCGCTGCGCCACTACCTCGCGTCGCACGACCTCGCCACGACGGACCGCGGCGGCGACGTGCAGCTCACCGCCGTCACGAACGCGAACATCCTCTCGCTCTTTCAGCAGGGCGGCCTCGATGGCGCGTGGGTGCCCGAGCCCTGGGCGTCGCGCCTCGTGCTCGAGGCCGGCGCCGCGGTGCTCCTCGACGAGCGCGACCTGTGGCCGGGCCGCGCCTTCGCCATCACGCTCCTCGTGGCGCGCACGCGGTACCTCCGCGACGCGCCGGAGGTCATCGACCGCCTCGTCGACGCGCACGCCCGCGAGGTCGGCTGGATCCGCGCCCACGACGCCGACGCCCGCGCGCTCGTCACGCAGGCGCTCACCGCGCAGGCGGGGCGCCCGCTCCCGCCGGCGCTCCTCGCCGCGGCGTGGCCCAAGATCGATTTCACGGCCGACGCGCTGCGCCCCACGGTCGAGACGGCCGCGCGCAGGGCGCACGCGCTCGGGATGTTTCCCAGCGACGACCTCACCGGCCTCTTCGACGACGCGCGCGTCGCCCGCGCCCGCGCGCTGAGCGAGGCCCCCGCGTGAGGCCGCGGCGTCAGCCCGTGGCGGCGGCGCGGGGCAGCGTGAGCGTCGCGCGCGTGACGCCGCGCTCGCTCGTGAGGGCGAACGATCCGCCGTGCTGCGCGGCCGCGGCGCGCACGAGGTAGAGCCCCAGGCCCATGCCCTCGCCGGGCGCGCGCGTGGTGACGAAGGGCTGGCCGAGGCGCGGCAGAAGCGCCGGCGCGACGCCCACGCCGTGGTCTTCGACGGTGAGAATCACTCTATTTTCAAGGGCCTCGACGCGCACCTCGACGGCCGCGTCGCCCGCCGCGGAGGCCGCGAGGCGCGCGTTGTCGAGGAGGCTCACGATGGCCTGGCGCAGCGTCTCGGAGCGCACGAGCACCCACGCGTCGCGCGCCTCGGGGGCCACGCGCACGGGCACCGCCGCGTGCTCGTACGACGAGGCCACCACCTCGGCGACCCAGCGGCCGACGGCGACGCGCGCGGGCTCCTCGGGCGACTGCTCGTGCGAGCGCATGCGCGCGAGAATGGCCGCGCAGCGCTTCACCTCGGCGCGAATGCGGTCGGCCTGGGCGCGCGCCTCGGGCCGGTCGGCGAGGCTCTCGGAGAGCTCGCTCGCGAGGATGGCCATGGTGCCCAGCGGGGTGTTGAGCTCGTGCGCGGTGCCCGCGGCGAGGGTGCCCAGCGCGGCGAGGCGCTCGGCCCGCTCGGCGTCGAGGCGCGCCTCGGTGAGCTCGGCCTCGCGGCTGCGGAGCGAGGCGTTGACGCGGTCGGTGAAGTACCAGAGGCACCCCGCGGTGAGCGCGAACGCGAGCCACATGCCGCGCACGTGCAAAAGGAACATCCCCGGCGCGTGCCACACGTGCACGGCCTCGGGGCGCAGCACGAGGAGGGCCCCGAAGGCCCCGATGGAGCCCACCGCGAGGCCGAGGCTCCACGCGCGCGAGACGAGCACCGCCGCGAGCGCGACGTGCAAGAGGTACAGCGTGGTGAAGGGGTTCATCGCGCCGCCGGTCCACAGGAGAATGGCGGTGATGGCGGCGGTGTCGACGAGGAGGTTGAGCGCGATGGAGCGGTCGGCGATGGTGCGCTCGCGCCGCAACGCTCTTAGAAGAAGCACGTTGGCGACGAGCAGCGCGCCCAGAATGAGCCCCACGGGCGCTTCGGGCACGGGCGCGTGGAGCACGTACCGAACGGCCAGCACCGAGGCGGTGAGCGCGGCCATGGCGGCCCAGCGCAGGCGCACCAGCCAGTGCACGTGGACGGGCGTCGAGCGCGCGTCGGCGGGGTGGTCGGTCATCGCCGCGGGGGGAGCTTCTGGAGCTTGCGCTGCAGCGTTCGGCGGTGCATGCCCATGCGCCGCGCGGCCTCGGAGATGTTGCCGTTGCACTCGGAGAGCACGCGCTGCAGGTGCTCCCACGCGGCGCGGTCGAGGGAGGGCACGGCGTCGAGGTCGAGGCCTTCGTCCATCGGGGCGTCGGTGAAGGCCGACTCGATCTCCGCGGGCTCGGCGGGCTTGGTGAGGTAGTTCACCGCGCCGGCCTTCACCGCCTCGATGGCGCTCGGGATGCTCCCGTAGCCCGTGAGCACCACCACCGAGATGTCTTCGTAGCGTCGGCGCAGCTCGCGCAGGAGGTCCATCCCGCCGCCGCCGGGCATGCGCAGGTCGATCACGGCGCGCGCGGGCTCCCACGCCTCGCACAGGGCGAGGGCCTCGGCCATCGAGGCCGCCGCGCGCACGGCGTATCCCCGGCGCGTGAGGGCCGCCGCGAGCGCT
>CANMAT010000706.1 GCA_947494865.1 Deltaproteobacteria bacterium | reverse complement strand
TGGGCGGTCACGGCCTCACAGAGACGCGCGGATTCACCTGGAAAGAAGGCCGCTGCGCGCGCCATGCGATACGCCTGGGGGAAGCGCGCGGGCTCCCAGGTGAGCTTGGGGTCGCCGATCTCGGCGAGGCCGCGGAGCGCGGTCGACCAGTGCTCCGACGCGCTCCAGCGGGCGCCGCTGATGGGATGAAGGTACCAGTCGATGGTACGTCCGAAGTCATAGCGATCGCGGTGAAAGCAGAGCACCTCGCCGCGCGCCTCGCGGTCGGCGTCGTCGCGCAGCGCGTCGAGCGCGTCGGGGCGCAAGCGCGGCGCCATCGCGCGCACCACCGCGGCGGGGTCGCCGAAGGGCAGCGCGTCGCGCCATCGGAGGTCACCGCGCGCGGGCGTCGCGGGGAGTGGGCGCTCGAGGCGCTCGGTGGCGCGGGTGCGCATGCGCAGCTCGTGGCGCACGCGAAAGAGGGTGCCCGAGAGGCCGAGCTCGCGGAGCTCTTGCACGGTGTCGCGGAGGCCCATCGAATCAGCCCTCGCGGCCACCGGGGGCGGGCGCGTCGAGGGTGCTGTGCGCGCGCCAGCGGCCGTCGAGCGCCACGGTGGCCCACACCTCGATGCAGAGCGCCTTCCACACCACGTCGAACCAGAGCGGGTCGCTCGGGCGGTCGAGCCAGCGCGTGAGGGCGGGCACGTTCCAGAGGCCGCGGTTGCGGGCGGCCGTGGAGGTGAGCGTGTCGCGCACCCAGTCGCGGTGGGGGCCCTGCATCCAGCGTACGGCGGGCGTATCGAAGCCCACCTTGCGGCGGTTGAGCACCTCGGCGGGGATCACGTCGGCCACCGCCTGACGCAGGATCCACTTGGAGGCCCCGTCGCGAAACTTGAGGTCGAAGCCCGAGCGAAACGCGAAGCGCACGATGCGAGGGTCGGCCATCGGTACGCGCGACTCGAGGGAGTGCGCCATGCTCATGCGGTCGTCTTGCTGGAAGAGGCCGGTGAGGTACGTCTGCGAGTCCCAGTGCATCACCTTGTCGGCGGGGTCCGTCGCGGGCGATCGGTCGACGGTGTCGCGAAACACCGCGCGCACCGCGTCGCGAGACACCATCGCGTCGCGTGAAAACACACCCTGCCACGCGCGCTCGGGCACCTTGGCGAAGTTGTTGAAGTAGCGCTCGCGCCAGTCGGTGACGCCGCTGAGCCCCGTGCGAAGGTTGCGCGCGATGCGCAGGAGCGTGGCGGGCTCGGCGAACTGCTTCCACACGTTGCCGCCGACGCGCGAGGGCTGGCCCGCGGAGGGCGCGTTCGAAGCGCCGCGCGCGAGGCGACGGGCCACGGTGGCCGGCACGCCGCGCACCCACTGCGAGGCGACCTTCATCGGGTGCGCGAGAGCGTAGCGCGCGTAGCCGCCGAAGACCTCGTCGGCGGCCTGGCCTCCGACGCAGACCTTCACCTTGTGCGAAGCGAGCTTCGCGACGGCGTCCATCGGGAGCATGGCGGCGCCGATCACGGGCTGATCCTGCACGTAGAGCAGGCGCTCCATGTCTTGCGGAAAGGAGCTCCCGTCGAGGGTGATGAGCTCGAGGTCGAGCCCGAGCGCCCTCGCCGCAGACTCTTGATAGGGCCGCTCGTCGATGACCCCCTGCCCCGTGAAGTGCACGCCGAAGCACCGCGGACGGAGCCCGGCGCGCGTCGCCATGGAGGCCACCGCCGTCGAGTCGATGCCGCCCGAGAAGAAGCTCCCGACGGGTACGTCGCTCATGAGCTGCTCGCCCACCACGCGCTGCAGCGCGTCGCGGAGGTCGCGCACATTCTCGTCGGGCGATCCGCCGCGGGGCGTGAAATCGGTCACCTCCCAATAGCGGCGCTGCGTGCGACCGCCGCCCGACACGCGCAGAAACTCGCCCGCACGCAACTGCTTCACGTGCTTGAGAAACGTCCGCTCGAAGAGGGCAGTGTGCACGTGCAGGTACTCGTTGACGGCCTCGGGGTCGACCTCGCGCGGCACGTCGGGGCACGCGTAGAGCGCCTTGATCTCGCTCGCGAAGACGATGCGCTGACCGTCGTCGTGCACGTACACCTGCTTCACGCCGAGCGGGTCGCGCGCGAGCGTGAGGCGCCGCGCGTCGCGCTCCCACAGGGCGAAGCCGAAGATGCCCGCGACCTCGGCGAGCGCGTCGACGCCGCGCGTCGCCATGAGGTGCAACAGGGTCTCGGTGTCGGAGCTGCCGCGGAACGTGACGCCCTTCGCGGCGAGCGCGTCGCGAAAGCCCCCGTGGTTGTAGAACTCGCCGTTGTAGGCGATCCAGTGCGACCCGTCGGGGGTGCTCATGGGCTGCGCGCCCGAGGGCGACAGGTCGACGATGGCGAGGCGGCGGTGCCCGAGGCCGATGGAGCCCTCGACGAAGAAGCCCTCGCCGTCGGGGCCGCGGTGCGCGAGGGAGCGCGTCATGCGCGTGAGCGTCGCGCGGTCGATCGCGCGCTCAGGGTCTGCGTAGTTGAAGATACCGGCGATTCCGCACATCTCGCGTAGGGCCTCAGTCTTGGCCCTCGTTGCCGCGGCGGAGTGTGCGCATTCACACCGCCGCCGCGTGCGCCCGCCGAGGGTTGCGATAGCGCCGACACGCCTACGAGCCCCGCGCGCACCCGTCAAGAGCGCAGGCGCGCGCCCCGCGACTTCGCCGCCGACCGCCGAAACCCGCCACCGGTGGCCGAGAAGGGCGGAAACAATGGTCGCTTCATAGACAAATCCTGGAGCTCTGAGCGATGGTCGCGCCGCACAAGGAGGGCGACGACGCCAATGCAGGCCGGCCGTTCGTACATGGGCTTCGTTCTGGTGATCGCGGCGTGCGGCGGAGCCGATCGTCCGCCCGGTCAGCGCGGCGCCGAAGACCGCGGGGCGTCACCGTCGCTCGCGGTGCCCGGCGCCCTCGAAGCCCCGCCGACGCCCCTTCGCAGCGTGCGACCGGCCACGCTCGTCGAGCGCGCCGCCCCGACGCCTCCGCCGCCCATCGCGGGCGGCACCTTGACGATCCTCCGCGACGACCGCACGGCCATCGCGAGCGACCCCGACCACGACGCCGTGTGGGTGAGCGACCTCACCGGCGCCGTCGCCACGCGGCCCGTTCTGCTCACCCGCGGCGACGAGCCGGGGCGCTCCGTCGAAGGCCACGACGGGCGCGTGTACGTGGCGCTCCGACGCGGCGGCGCGGTGGTCGCCCTCGATGCTGCGCGCGCCGCGGTCACGGCGCGTTGGGCCGTGTGCGCGGCGCCGCGGGGCGTCGCGTGGGATGGTGCGACGGCGTCGCTCTACGTCGCGTGCGCGGGCGGCGAGCTCGTGCGCGTGAGCGACC
>CANMAT010000705.1 GCA_947494865.1 Deltaproteobacteria bacterium | reverse complement strand
CCGACGTGGTCACCCCCGACGTGGTCACCCCCGACGTGGTCACCCCCGACGTGGTCACCCCCGACGTGCCCGTCGTCGTCGACGTGGCGCCCGACACGGGCACCTGCGCCGCGCCGCTCCTGCGATGCGGCTCGGCGTGCGTCGACGTGCGCAGCGACCCGACCAACTGCCGCGTCTGCGGCGGCACCTGCGTCAACGGATCGATCTGCGGCGGCGGCGCATGCGTGTGCCCCAACGGCTACGTCGTGTGCGCGGGCTTCTGCGTCGACCCGTCGAGCAGCGCGACCCACTGCGGCGTGTGCGGCAACGCGTGCCCCGCCGGGCAGACCTGCACCCGCGGTCGCTGCGGCTGCTCTTGCCCCGCGGGCCAGGGCTGCTGCGGGGCCATGGGCGCGTGCCTCGACATGCAGAGCAACCCGGCCCACTGCGGCGCCTGCGGCAACGCCTGCGCGGCGGGTCAGGCCTGCGTCGCCGGCCGCTGCGCGTGCGCGTGCCCCGCGGGGCAGACCTGCTGCGGCGCCGCGGGCACGTGCATCAACACGCAGACCGACCCGCGCAACTGCGGCGCCTGCGGCCGCGACTGCAACGCGCTCCCCGGCGTGCGCCCCGGCGCGGCCACCTGCGTGGCGGGCGCGTGCAACGTAACGGGCGCCTGCGTGGCGGGCCGGGCCTCGTGCGCGACGCCCACCGTCGGCTGCACCACCGACATCACCGCCCCCGCCAACTGCGGCGCGTGCGGCACGGTCTGCGGCGCGGCCACGCCCCTCTGCGCGCTCGCGGGCGCCACCTACGGGTGCACCTCGGGCTGCGCGGCGTCGGCCCCCACGCGCTGCGGGAGCGCGTGCGTCAACACCACCACCGACGTCAACCACTGCGGCGCCTGCGGCACCGTGTGCCCCGCCCCCGCGGGCGCCGTCGCCGCGTGCACCGCGGGTCGCTGCGGCTTCACGTGCGGCGCGGGCTTTCACCTCTGCGGCACCGCCTGCGCGGCCAACACCGCGCCCGCCACCTGCGGCACCTCCTGCACGCCCTGCCCCGCGGTCGCCAACGGCACCGCCACCTGCAACGGCACCACCTGCGGCGTCGCGTGCAACGCGGGCTTTCACATCTGCGGCGGCGCGTGCGTGTCAAACAGCGCGGTGGCCACCTGCGGCGCCTCGTGCACCGCCTGCCCCGCGGTCGCCAACGGCACGCCCACCTGCAGCGGCACGGCCTGCGGCGTCGCGTGCAACGCGGGCTTTCACCTCTGCGGCGGCGCGTGCGTCTCAAACAGCGCGGTCGCCACCTGCGGCGCGTCGTGCTCCGCCTGCCCCGCGCCGGCTACAGGCACGGCCACGTGCAACGGCGCGGCCTGCGGGGTCACGTGCAACGCGGGCTACCACCTGTGCGGCGCCGACTGCGTGCTCAACACGTCGCCCTCGGCCTGCGGCACGTCGTGCTCGCCCTGCCCGTCGGTCGCCAACGGCACCGCGACATGCAACGGCACCACCTGCGATTTCACCTGCAACGCGGGCTTCGTGCGCTCGGGCGCCACCTGCGTACCCATGGCGAGCCTCGCGGCGCCGCGGCAGGTGTGGCCGCCCTCCACGGCGACGGTCACCTCGCGCAGGCCCGCGTTCCGCTGGGCGCTCGCGGCGGGCACCGACGGCGCGCGCGTCGAGGTGTGCCGCGACCGCGCGTGCGCCACCGTGGCCGCGACCTTCGACGTCACGGGCACCACCGGCGCGCCGCCCGCAAACCTCCCCGCGGGCTCCCTCTTCTGGCGCGTGCGCGGCCGCTCCGGCGCCACCGTGGGCACCGTCACCTCGACGCCGTGGCCGCTCACGGTGGGCGCGCTCAGCGCGGCGGTGTCTACCGCCTGGGGCAGCGTGTACGACGCCAACGGCGACGGCGTGGGCGACATCGTCGCGGGCGCGCCGGGCACCGGCGGCGGCACCGGGCGCTCGTGGATCTACGCGGGCCGCGCGGGCGCGGGCATCGCGACGCCGCAGCTCACGCGCCTCACGGGCCTCGCGGGCGCCAACGCGTACTACGGCAACTCGGTGGCGAGCGCGGGCGACGTCAACGGCGACGGCTACGCCGACACGGTCATCGGCTCGTACCTCGTGGGCGCCGGCAACGGCCGCGTCGACCTCTACAACGGCAACGCCGCGGGCCCTGCGCTGGTGCCGTCGAACACGGTCACGGGCCCCGAGTCGGGCGCATATTTCGGCTACTCGGTGGCGGGCGCAGGAGACATCAACGGCGACGGCTACGCCGACATCCTCGTGGGCGGATACCTCGCCGCGGGCGGCACCGGGCGCGCGTACGTGTACTACGGCTCCGCGGGCGGCATCACGGCGGCGCCGAGCCGCACGATCACCTCGCCCGTCACGGGGAGCGCCTCGTTCGGCATCTCGGTGGCGGGCGCGGGCGACGTCAACGGCGACGGCTACGCCGACGTGATCATCGGCGCCAACGGCGTCTCGTCGGGTCGCGGCGCGGCATACGTGTACCTCGGCGGCGCCGCGGGCCTCGCGGCCGCCCCGGCGGTAGGCATCTCGGGGCCCGACGTCGCCGGCTCCTTCGGCTACTCGGTGGCAGGCGCGGGAGACCTCAACGGCGACGGGTACTGCGAGGTCATCGTGGGCGCGTACCAGGCCGCGAGCAGCGCGGGGCGCGCGTACGTGTTCCTGGGGCGCGCGGCGGGCCCGGCGGCGGCGGCCTCGTTCACGCTCAACGGCCCCGACGCCACGGGCTACTTCGGCTTCCCCGTGGCGAGCGCCGGCGACGTCAACGGCGACGGCTACGGCGACGTCATCGTCGGCGCGCAGAACGCCCTCGGCAGCGTCGGCCGCGCGCACATCTTCTCGGGCGGCGCGGGTGGTCTCGGCACCACGCCCGCGCGCTCGCTCACAGGCCCCGACGGCGTGGCGGGCGCGTTCGGCTACGGCGTGGCGGGGGCGGGCGACGTCAACGGCGACGGCTTCGCCGACGTGGCGGTGGGAGCCTTCACCGCGGGCGCGAGCCGCGCGGGCCGCGTGCACGTGTATCACGGCAGCGCCGCAGGCGTGGCGGCCGCGCCCGCGGTGAGCATCACGGGGCCCGACGGCGCCGAAGGGCTCTTCGGCTCGTCGATCGACTGAGGGCGCTCAGCCCGCGCTCTTCTTCGCCCGCTTGGGCTTCGTGGCGCTCGCCTGAAAGGCGCTCGCGGCCTTGAAGCGCACCACCTTCTTCGCAGCGATCTGAATCGCCTCGCCCGTCTTCGGGCTGCGCCCGGTGCGCGCCGCGCGCTCGCGCACCACAAACGAGCCGAAGCCCGCGAGGCGCACCGCGTCGCCGTTGCGCAGCGTGGCCGCGAT
>CANMAT010000704.1 GCA_947494865.1 Deltaproteobacteria bacterium | reverse complement strand
ATTGACCGCACGCGGCCCCGCAGGGCCCCCTCCGAGCTTCAGTCCCCGCGCTCTGTAGGCCGAAACCGCATCGGCCTCCTCGTCAAGCCCTCCCTCTCCACGTTTCGCGACGAGCCCGCTCGAGGGCCGCCCGCGTCGCGCCGCACACACGGCAAACGCCACAGTTTCGGCTGGAGCTCTCGATCGAGAGAGACAGGGTATTTCACAGAGCCGGTTGCGGAGCCTGACGCTGGGGGATACCTCCCATGCGATGCATACCGCGTCCTTCTCTCGCCTCCCCAACGGCCTTCGCCTGGTGACGGTGCACCGCCCGCACCTGCACCAGGTGGTGATCGCGGCGAGCATTCATGTCGGCTCCCGTCACGAGACCCGCGCCTCGAACGGCCTCAGCCATTTTCTCGAACACATGCTCTTTCGCGGCACCCGCCACCTCCCCACGGCGGCCGCGTTCAATCACCGCATCGAGTCGCTGGGCGGCACCCTCACCGCCGCAACGCACGGCGATTTCACCCTCTTCGAGCTCATCGTGCCCCCCGACGCCCTGGCCGACGGGTGCGCCGAGCTCGGCGAGGTGTTCACCGCGCCGGTGTTCTCCGACCGCGACGTCGAGAAGAGCATCGTGCGCGAAGAGATCCTCGAAGACCTCGACGAAGACGGCCGCGACGTCAACGCCGACAACGTGCTCCGCGCCGAGCTCTTCCGCGGCCACCCGCTGGCCTTCCCGATCACCGGGTCGGTGAAGAACGTCGAGCGCTTCACCGAGCGCCACCTGCGCGAGCACATGGGCGCGCACTACGTGGGCCGCAACATGTCGGTCGCCGTCGTGGGGCCCGTGAGCCACCGCGCGATGGAGCGCGCCGCCACCCGGGCCTTCGGCGCCTTGCCCGCGGGCGCCCCCCGCGCGTCGTCGGCGTTTCGCTCGCGCCAGTCGCGGGCGCGCATTCGCACCGTGCACTACCCCAGCGCGCAGACGTCGGTGCGCATCGCGTTCCCTACGCCGGGCCAGCGGAGCTCGAACGCGCGCGCCCTCGAGCTCCTCCTGCGCGTGCTCGACGACGGCATGTCGACGCGCCTCCACCGGCGCATCTGCGACGAGAAGGGCCTCGCCTACGAGGTGCACGGCAACCTCGAGCTCTTCGACGACGCCGGCCTCTTCGACGTGTCGGCCACGGTGGCCCACGCGTCGCTCCCGCAGCTCGTGAGCGAGGTGCTCTCCATCTTCGCCGACCTCGCCCGCGAAGGCCCCACGCGCGCCGAGGTCGAGAAGGCCCACCGGCGCTACGCCTTCGACCTCGAGGCGATGGAAGACGCCGCCCACGCCCTCGCCGACTACTACGGCCCGCCCGAGCTCTTCGACATGCGGCAGAGCCCCACCGAGCGACGCCGCCAGGTGCTCGGCGTCACGGCGCAAGACATTCGACGGGCCGCGCGCGCGGTGCTCGACCCGTCGCGCGCCAACCTGGTGCTCGTGGGCGACGCCGACGAGAAGATGCGCCGCGAGATGTCCGCGCAGCTCCGACGCTTTCGCCAACAGCTCAAGGCCGGCGCCCGCGTCCGCGTGCCCGTCGCCGCGCCGTCGCTCCGCGCCCCCGTCACGCCCCGCCGACGTGCGGGCGTTCTTGACCTGCCCGCCGCCAGTCCATAGCCTCGCGGCCCGCCGATGGGAAGTCCGCACCCCGCGCGACAGCTCGCGCTGCCCAACCTCGAAGCGCGCCCGATCACCCGGGCGCCCCTCGCACCCGTGGGCGCGGCGGGCGAGGGCGGGCGCCGCACCGCGGCCCTCACCTCGTGCCTCACGGCGACCCTCGGCGCGCCCCTCGTGGTGTCCGTCACCGACAACCGACGCACCATGCTCTCGATTCGCCGCGTGGGCGGCGTTCGCCACGTTCGGTTGCACCACATGTTCGCCGACGCGCCCGCCGAGGTGCTCGAGGCCGTGTCGCGCTACCTCGCCCACGGCGACCGCCGCGCGGGGGCCCACATCGACGCGTTCATCCGCGCCAACCACGACCGCATCCGCCGCGCCGAGGCCTCGCAGGGCGCCTCGCTGCGCGCCCGCGGCGACGCGCACCACCTCGACGAGATCCTCGCCGAGCTCGTCGCGCGCTACGCCCCCGAGGCCCCGACGGTGGCCATCACCTGGGGGCGCTCGGGCACGAGCCAGCGGCGCGCGCAGCATCGCACCATACGCATGGGCACATACCTCTACGACGCCCACCTCATTCGCATCCACCCTGCCCTCGATCGACCGTGGGTGCCGCGCTACTTCGTCGCGTGGGTGGTCTTTCACGAGCTGCTCCACCACGTGACGCCGGCGCCCGAGGTGGGCGGTCGGCGCTGCCACCACACGACCGACTTCCGCGCGCGCGAGGCCACCTTTCACGACCGCGAGCGCGCCGTCGAGTGGGAGCGTCACAACGTGCGCAGGCTCATCGCGTCGCGCGACCTCTGATCATGCGACCCCTACGCCCCGACGCGTTGCCGCGCGCCCTCTTCGAACTCGCCTTCGGCGCCATCACCCTCGCCACCGCGGCCCCCCTCGCGGCCTCGCGGCACGTCCCCCTGCAAGACCTCCCGCAGCACATGGCCGCCATCGCCGTGCTGCGCCAGCTGCCCTTCTCGGCCACGCTGGGCGAGTACTTCACCGCCACGCTCTCGCGCACGCAGTACCTCATCGTGTACCTCCTGGGCATCCCCCTCTCGGGCGTGTTCGGCGTCGAGGGCGCGGGCAAACTCCTCGCGGCGCTCACGGTCTGCGCCATCCCGTACTCGCTGCGCTTCGTGCTCCGTCGCACCGGCGGCGACGAGCGCTTCGCCGCCCTCGCCTGGCCCCTCGCGTGGAACCCGCAGATGATGCTCGGGTTCTTGAATTTCCTCCTGGGGATCCCCCTGGCGATGGTGGCCCTCGGGCTCTTCGCCGACCGCGACGCGCGGCTCCGTCCGCGTCGGCAGCTCGCCCTCGCGGGCCTCGCGCTCGCGGCCTTCTATGCCCACCTGGTGCCGTACGGGCTCCTCGGGCTCGGCGCGCTCCTGCTCCTCGACGCGCCCGCCCTGCGCGGCGCGTTCGACGCCGCGCCCGACGGCACGCCCGACACAAAAAACCTCGCGCGCGCCCTCGCCGACGACGCGCGCCACGCCGCGCGGCAGCTGTTGTTCCTCGCCCCCTCGCTCGTCGCCGTGGCCGTGTGGCTCCTGCGCACGCCCGCCACCGACGCGAGCGTGCGCGCGGGCGGCGTCGGCGTGGTGGCGCACCCCGAGTGGCCCGCGTTCGTGAGCCTGCCGCGCGATCTCTCGAGCGTGATACTCGACTTTCCCGGCGAGCAAGACGAGCGCGCGCTCCT
>CANMAT010000703.1 GCA_947494865.1 Deltaproteobacteria bacterium | reverse complement strand
CGAGGTGAGAAACTCGCTGCGAACCCCGATGAGCGCGCGCGCGCGAACTTCGACCTCCACGCGGGCGCGGCCGAAGCCCCGGTTGCTCATGCGCACCATCACGCCGCGGCGCTCGCCGAGGCGCTGGGTGACGACGCCCACCTGGTTGTCGGGCACGTCGCAGATGACGTTCTCGACGGGCTCGGACATCACGCCGTCGACCTCGCGGGTGACCACCTCGGGGTTGCCCAGCGACAGCTCGTAGCTCTCGCGGCGCATGGTCTCGACGAGCACCGCGAGGGCGAGCTCGCCGCGGCCGTAGACCAGAAACTGGTCGGCGCTCTCGGTGTCCTCGACGCGAATGGCGGGGTTCTTCCGCGCCTCGCGCATGAGGCGCTCGCGCACCTGGCGCGAGGTGAGAAACTTGCCCTCCTTGCCCGCGAAGGGCGAGGTGTTCACCCCGAAGCGCATCTTGATGGTCGGCTCTTCGACCTCGATGCGCGGGAGGGCCTTCGGGTCGCCGAGGTCGGCCACGGTGTCGCCGATCTCGATGGCGTCGATGCCCGCGAGGGAGATGTTCTCGCCCGCGCCGACCTCGTCGGTGCGCTTGCGGGCGAGGCCCTCGTACGTGAAGATCGCGGCTACCTTGGCCTCGGTGTTGGACTTGGCGCCCATCACGATGACCTTGCCGCCCTCGCGCATCCGGCCGTCGACGATGCGCCCGATGGCCAGACGACCGACGTAGTCGTCGTAGTCGAGGCTCGTGACGATCATGCGGAGGGGGGCCGCGAGGTTGCCCGACGGCGGCGGAACGTGCTTCACGATCGCGTCGAAGAGGGGCAAGAGGTCGGTGTTGGGGTCGTCGAGGGTGCGCTTCGCGATGCCCTGCCGGCCGATGGCGTACATCACCGGAAAGTCGGCCTGAGCGTCGCTGGCCTCGAGGTCGCAGAAGAGCGCGAACACCTCGTCGAGCACCTCTGCGGGGCGCGCGTCGGGCCGGTCGATCTTGTTGATCACCACGATGACCGGAAAGCCGCGCGCGAGGGCCTTGCGGAGCACGAAGCGCGTCTGCGGGAGCGGGCCCTCGGCGGCGTCGACGAGGAGCAGGCACCCGTCGGCCATCATCAGCGTGCGCTCGACCTCGCCGCCGAAGTCGGCGTGGCCGGGGGTGTCTACGATGTTGAGCTTGTAGTCGCCGTAGCGGACCGACGTGTTCTTCGCGAGGATCGTGATGCCACGCTCGCGCTCGAGGTCGTTGGAGTCCATCACGCGGTCGGTCAGCTCTTCGTTGGCGCGAAACACGCCAGCTTGACGGAGCATGTGGTCGACGAGGGTGGTCTTGCCGTGGTCGACGTGCGCGACGATGGCGATGTTGCGGATCTTTTCTCGGGGAGTCATCGGGGCCGCGGGCACTACCACGGTTCGCCGCCCGCGTAAAACCCCGACGCGCCCGTCACCGCGACGTCACCCCGCGGCGGCGGTCGGCACGCCCGCGGGGCGATCCGCGTCCTTGCGGATCTTCACGCTCACGAGCTTCGACACGCCGGGCTCCTGCATGGTCACCCCGTAGAGCACGTCGGCCATGGCCATGGTGCGCTTGTTGTGGGTGATGAGAATGAACTGCGACCGGTCGGTGAGGTCGCGCACCAGCTCGACGAGGCGAATCACGTTGGCCTCGTCGAGGGCGGCCTCGATCTCGTCGAGCAGACAGAACGGCGACGGTCGGTGCATGAAGAGCGCGAAGAGCAGCGTCACCGCGGTCATCGTCTTCTCGCCGCCGGACATGGCCTCGAGGTTGATGAGCTTCTTGCCCGGCGGCTGCGCGATGATCTCCACGCCGGCGTCGAGGAGGTCGTCCGACTGCGTGAGCTGCAGCATCCCCTTGCCGCCGCGAAACAAGCGCGGAAACAGCGACTGAAAGTGCTCGTTCACCGCGTCGAAGGTCTCGCGGAAGCGCTTGCGCGACTCGCGGTTCATCTGCGCAATGGCCGCCTCGAGCTGCGCAATGGCGCGCTCGATGTCGTCCTTCTGCTCGGTGAAGAAGGTCGCGCGGCGCTCCTGCTCGGCGTACTCGTCGATGGCCGTGAGGTTCACCTCGCCGAGGCGCTCGATGGTCTTCGCCAGCTCCTCCACGCGCTTGCGATCCGCCTCCGTGGGCCTCGCGCGCTCCTGGAACTCGGTCACCACCGCGGGGAGCGCCACCTGGTGCTTGTCGGCCACGCCCTCCACCAGGTGCTCCATCGCGAGGGTCTCCTCGCGGGCCCGCATCTCGAGCGTCGCGGCCTCCTTCGCGAGGCCCTCCTTGCGCTGCCGGATGGTGCGCGTCTGCCCCTCGAGGGCGCCCACGTCGCTCTTCAATCCGTCGTAGCGCACGCGCGATTTCGTCACCGCGTCTTGCTTCTCGTGGGCCGCCTCGACGGCCTTCGCGAGCGCCTCGCGGAGCCCGTCGTCGCGCGTCACCGACTCGCGCTCCGTCGCGTCGAGCTTCGCCAGCTCGGCCTCGAGGCGCGCCTGGCGCACCTTGAGCTCCTCGACGCTGCGCTCGAGGCGGTGCACCGCGTTGCGCGCCGCCGTCGCGCGCTCCCGCGCCCGCGCCGCGATCACCTTCGCGTCGGTGGTGCGCGCCGCGGCCCGGTCTACCTCGGTGCGCCACGCCTGCCCCTGCGCCTCGCCCGACATGAGCCCCTCGCGGGCCCGGTCGCGCTTCTGCCGCGCCTCCTCGATCGTGCGATCGAGGGCGGCGTCTTCGCGCAGCGTCTCTTGCATCACCGCGTCGCAGCCCTCGAGCTCGCGCGTGAGGGCCCCGAGGCGCATCGAGCCCTGCGCCGCCTCGGCCTCGTGGGCCCGCGCGTCGCGCTCCACGGTCACCAGGGCGAGCTCCTGCGCGTGCAGGTCGGCCTTGGCGGCGTCGAGCGCGTCGGCCGACTGCTTCGCCCGCAGGCGCACCGTATCGAGGGCCTCGGAGAGCTCCTCGACCATCACATCGAGCGCCTCGACCTTCGGCTCGAGCGCGCGAATCTCGGCGTGCGTGGCCAGGAGGCCCGCGCCCGCAGCCTCGGGCACGCCCCCCACCACGCGCCCGTCGGCGTGCAGCACCTGCCCGTCGGGCGTCACGTAGCGGTAGCGCGCGGCGTCGTGGCGCATGGCCTTCCACGCATCGTGCGCCGCCACGAGCGAGTCGACCAGCACCACGGGGCGCAGCGCGTCCCACAGGGCCTCTGGGGCCTCACGCTCGCCGCCCACCATCGCGAAGAGCATGCCCCGCACGCCCTCGCGCGGCGGGTGCGCGGGCACCGGCGATCCCTCGGCGCGGGCGCCGTCGGCCACCACCGCGGCGCGGCCCTTCTTGTCGTTGCGGAGCCTCTCT
>CANMAT010000702.1 GCA_947494865.1 Deltaproteobacteria bacterium | reverse complement strand
GCGAGGCTGAGGGCCGCCTCGGCGAGGAGCCCCGCGTCGAGCGAGGTGAGGGAGGGCTCGACGGCGCGGAGGGCGCCCTGCGCGTCGCCGCGGGCCCGCAGGGTGCGCGCGAGCTCGACGCGGGCGGAGGGGAGCAGCGCGGCGGGCGCGTCGCGGAGCCAGCGTCGCACGAGCGCGAGGGCCTCCTCGGCGCGGCGGTTCGCGGCGAGCCAGCGGGCGTAGCCGCCGGTGGGCTCCCACGCGCGCGGAGCGGCCTCGGCGAGGGCGCGCCACACGTCGCCGACGGCCGCGGGCTCGAGGGGCTCGGCGAGCCCCGCGGCGCGGGCGCGCTGGTCGAGGGCGAGCGTCGCGTCGCGGGCCATCGCGAGGAGCGCCGGGCCGTCCGAGCGGCGCGCGAGGCACCACGCGGCGGCGTCGGTCGACGGCGCGTCGCGCAGCGTCGCCGCGCAGAGGGCTTCGGCGAGCGCGATGTCGTGGAGGGCGTCGCCCGCGCGGAGGGCGAGCGCGGCGCGGTGCGCGGGGCGCGCGTCGAGGTGCGCGGCGAGGCGCTCGACGGCGGAGCGCGCGCGCGGGTCGTCGCGGTCGACGGGGCGCAGCGCGACGTCGCACGCGCGTAGCAAGAGCGCGGCGCCGAGGTTGAGGGGGGCCGCGAGGTCTTGCATGAGCACGTCGGGGGCGAGCGTGCCCGCGCGCTCGTACGCGACGTGGGTGGCCCAGAGGACGAAATCGCGGAGGGCCTCGGGGGCCAGCGCTCCGAGGGTGTCGGCCACCTGCGCGGCGTCGGTCGCGGCGCCCGCGTCGAGGGCGCACGCGAGGTCGTCGTAGAGGGCCGAGAGCACCACGGCGCGGTCGCGCGCGGTGACGAGCGCGCGGTCGACGAAGGCCCCGTCGGCGGCGCGGCGAAGGGAGAGCGACGCGAGCCGCAGCAGCACCTCGGCGGGCGCGCGCACGGGGGCAGCGTCGGCGCTCGCCTCGCGCTCGAGGGCGTGCAAGAGGCGCTGCGGCTGCGGACGCGTGACGGCGCGGCACGAGCCGGCGGGGCCGCCGCGCGAGGCCTCGCGGAGAAAGCCCGCGACGGCCACGGCGTCGCTCGCGTCGCGGAGCGAGCGCTCGGCCCAGGCGCTCGCGGCGTCGCCCTCGTGGCGCTCGACGAGCCTGCGAAACCAGAGGTAGCGCGCGGTCTCGCTCGCGCCGCGGTCGAGGGCCGCGGGGCGCAGTGCGTCGTCGTCGCGGCGCGCCCACGCCCGCACCGGAGACGCGGCTGGAAGCGCTTCGGAGGCGCGCCGCGCGGCCTCGTCGTAGCCCATGTGGCGCGCGAGCAGGGCCTCCGAGGCGAGGTCGCGCTGGCCGAGGGAGCGCGTCCACGCGAGGGCGGCGAGGGCGCGGGCGGTCACGAGGTCGGCGCCGTCGAGGGCGTCGGGGGTCTCGACGGCGAGGGCGGTCAGGGCGCGCGCGGCGGTCGCGAGGGTGTCGCGCGAGCGGTGCCCCGACGACCACGCGGCGTCGAGGGCCGAGAGCGTCGCGAGGGCGGGGCGCGAGGGCGCGAGGGCGGGCCACGCGGCGAGCGCGGGCGGCGCCGCGGCGGTCGAGAGCGGGTGCAGGGGGGTGAGCCCGGCGGCCACGTCGGAGACGAGCGCGACGAGGTCGTCGAAGTCGGCGTGCTCGGGGAGCGCGCCCACGGCGGTGCCGCCGAGGAGCACCTGCCAGCGGCCGTTGCGCCACCGGGCGTCGACGCGGGGCGCGGTGCCGTCGACGAGGCGCTGCAGCTCGGCGAGGGCCATGAGCGCGCGTCGGTCGGGGCGCAGGCGCGTGCGGGCGGCGAGCGTCTCGCGGAGCTCGGCTGCCGATGTAGGAAAGGCCAGCGCGGCCTCGACGGGCGCGCGCGGCGCCTCCACGCTGCGCGGCGCCTCGACGGGGCGTGCGCGGCGCGCTGGGACGACGAGCGCGGCGAGCGAGGCGGTGCCCACGACGCCCACGGCGGCGATGAGCGCGGCGAAGCCCGCGGCCCGGCGGAGGCTCGAGGGGTCGGCGACCATGAAGTATGTTGCGAGCGGCATTAGCGCACCAGAGCGGTGCGAACATCAAGCTTTGCGCGAAGGGGCTTTGCTGCGCTGCCACCCGGTGAAGGGGCGCATCGCGGCGCGCCACGCGGCGTGGGGGCCGGTGTCGTAGGGCGCGAGGTCGACGGGGAGCGCGCCGAGCACGTGCACGGCCTCGGGGGTGGCGTGCACGCGCAGGGCGCGGAAGCGCACGCCGGCGTCGGCGGCCTTGCGGGCGGCGCGTCCGAAGGCGGGGTCGTGGAGGTCGCTGGGGCGCACGCACGACGCGTCGACGCGCTGCACGACGAAGAGCACGGTGGCGTCGTCGCCCTGGCGCGCGTGGCGGGTGAGAATCTCGAGGTGCTTCGTGGCGCGCTCGCTCACCGAGTCGGGGAAGTACGCGCGTCCGTCGGGGTACACGAGGTGACAGTTCTTGACCTCGATGTCGTGCGAGCGGCCGCGCACGGTGAGATGAAAATCGACGCGGCTCCCCGGGGCGTGCACGTGCTCGGGGGTGAGGGTGCTCCACCCCCGCAGGCGCGGGAGCGCGCGCGCTTCGAGCATGGCCTTCACGATGCGGTTGGGGAGCGAGGTGTCGGCGCCGTGGGTCACGCCGTCGAGCTCGATGAGCGACCACGTCCATTTGAGCTTGCGCGAGGGCGACGGGGCGGGCGTGAGCCACACGCGCGCGCCGGGCCGCACGAAGCCCTCCATGGAGCCCGAGTTGACGCAGTGAACCGCCACGGTCTCACCCGACGCGAGGGTCACGTCGGCGAGAAAGCGGTCGTAGCGTCGCACGAGGGTGCCCGCGACAAGCGGCGCTGGCCAGGGGAGTGTGAAGAGGGGGCGGTGCATTCGCGGGGCGCGCGCAGCGGCGTGTTGACGCTGCGGGGGGCGGAGCATACAGTGCCCGCCGCCTCACGGTTTGCCTCTGTTCGGGGGCGAATGGTTTCGACGTGGGTAGCAACGTGATCGATGGCACGACCGCCGGCGCTCGTAACGGCGTAAATACTGCGAGTACAAGAACTGCGAACGATAACGCGGTTTCCTACGCTCTCGCGGCCTGAAAAACCCGTGAGCCGTGGTTCGATGAGTTTGCCAGTACTCATCGCGCTGCGTAACTGAACAGGCTGGTCTCTCACCCGCGCACCCGGGGTGAGGGGCGAGATAAACAGGGGGCTTGTCCCGCGGATCGCACGCCGACTGGCCTGATGCGGGACGAGATCTGACAGTCGGCTATGTCGTGTAGAAGTCATCGCCGAGCACTTGCGGACCCGGGTTCGACTCCCGGCGCCTCCACCCCTGAACGG